>JANNVY010000032.1:0-1666 GCA_031408375.1 Pseudomonadota bacterium
TGATCTGAAGCACGAACCCCGAGCCGCAGCGCCACCGGGGAGACGGCAGATCCGCGGGCCGTATAAAACTGTCAGTGGGCCGGACCCGGCCCCTCCCTGTCTCCGTCACGAACCTTGGTTCGTTCCGGATCAATCCACCCGATATTGCCGTCGGGGCGGCGATATACCACCGAAACACCGCCGTGCGCGGCGTTTCTGAAGATCACGACGGGGTAGCCCGTGAGATCCAGTTCCATGACCGCCATGCCGACCGTCATGGTGCGGATTTCCCGCTCGGTCTCGGCGATGATCATGGCGTCCGGCGGGCCTTCGTCCGCCTTGCCGGCGTCGCCGAAGGTCTCATCCTCGACGTCGGCCGGCGCGCGCAGGACGGTGATCGGTACGCGCTCGAAGGCCATTTCGGTGGCTTCGGGACCGAAGCCGCCGGTGGATTTGTTGTCGCCTCGGTCCTTCAGCCGGCGCTTGTAGCGACGGACCCGCTTCTCGATCTTCTCGAGCAGGCCGTCGAAGGCGCCGTGGGCGTCGTCGCCGGTGCCGTGCCCGACGATCTGTTGACCCGAGGCCAGGTTGACCACCGCATCGACACGGAACGCGCGCCCCTCGCGGGAGACGACCACGTCGGCCGCGCCGCCGCGCTCGAAGTACTTCTCAATGCCCTGGGAGAGTTCGCCGACAATGCGCGTCCGCAACGCATCACCCACGTCTACCTGCTTGCCGCTGACCTGAATTTGCATGCTCAAAGAACGCGCCCGACCCCGATTGGTGTCAAGTGAATCGCGGCGTCGTTCACGCGCTCGTGCGGCGTCGCTCGCCTAGGCGGACTTCAGCATCCGCTTGCGTTCCACCGACGAGGGAATTCTCAGCGCCTCGCGGTACTTGGCCACGGTGCGGCGCGCGATGTCGACGCCGGCTTCCTTGAGAATTTCCACGATCCGGTCGTCGCTCAGCACGTCGGTCTCGGCGGATTCGCCGTCGATCAGCTGCTTGATCTTGTGGCGCACGCTTTCGGCCGAGTGGGCCGCGCCGCCGTCGGAGGAGGCGATCGAGGAGGTGAAGAAGAACTTCAGCTCGAACATGCCGCGCGGGGTCATCAGATATTTGTTGGAGGTCACCCGGCTGACGGTGGATTCGTGCATGCCGATGGCGTCGGCGACGGTCTTCAGGTTCAGCGGCCGCAGGTGCTCGACGCCGAAGACCAGGAAGGCGTCCTGCTGGCGCACGATCTCGGAGGAGACCTTCAGGATGGTCCGGGCGCGCTGGTCCAGGCTCTTCACCAGCCAGTTGGCCGAGGCCAGGCACTCATGGACAAAGGTCTTTTCGGTGTCTGAGCGCGCCGCCGACGCAACGCGGGCATGGTAGCGCTGGTCGATCAGCAGCTTGGGCAGGGTGTCGCTGTTCAGCTCCACGCGCCAGCCTCCGGCCGGGTCCTCGCGGACATAGACGTCCGGGGCCACGGCCTGCACCGCCTCCGCCCCGAAGGCCGCGCCCGGACGGGGCGTCAGCGCCTTCAGCTCGGCGATCATCTCGCGCAGGTCTTCGTCATCGACGCCGCAGGCCTTGCGCAACGCCGTCAGGTCGCGGCGCGCCAATAGTTCGAGGTTGTCGAGCAGGGCCGCCATGGCCGGATCGAAGCGATCCTTTTCCTTCAGCTGCAGGCCCAGGCACT
>JANNVY010000033.1:0-3259 GCA_031408375.1 Pseudomonadota bacterium
CCCGGCCGCGACGCGCCCGCCGAGCCGAGGACCCAGCAGCACCACCCTTGAAACCGGGCGCCCGTCCCAGATCCGCCGTGCTTCGAGCGCTTCGCTGCTGGATCCCCGGGTCTGTGCTCGCTGCGCTCGCTTCGCCCGAGGATGACGGCGGATCTGGAAGTGGTGCTACGGTGATCGTCCTCGGGGGACCTCACATGCGCCTTCTCAAACTCGCCGCCGCTGCGCTCCTGCTCACCGCCCTGCCTGCCCAGGCCGCCGACCGGGCCGAGATCGAGGCGCGCTATTCGCCGGCCTTCCAGCCCTGCATGGACGCCGATCCGTCCACCGCCGGCATGGTCCAGTGCATGGCTGCCGAGAACGAGCTCCAGGACAAGGCGCTGAATGCCCGCTACCGCGCCGTCATGGCCGAGCTGACCGCCGAACAACAGGCCAAGCTGAAGGCTGCCCAGCGCGCCTGGATCACCTACCGCGACGCCTGGTGCCTGGCCCAGTACGATAACGAGTGGGGATCGCTCTCCACCATCGTGGCCAACAACTGCGTGATGGACATGACCATCGCGCGCACCATCGACCTCGAGCACTACCCGCCGGGAACCTAGGCGACAGCTTTCAGCGCAGCGGCCAACTCGTCCACCAGCGCCTCGGTGGTCTGCCACGAGCAGACGAACCGTACCGAGCCGTCATCGAACCGATAGACCGCCCAGCCGGCCGCGTTCAGCGACGCCAGGGCCGGGTCGGACATCTCGACGAAGACCATGTTGGCGTCGACCGGGTGCGTGACCCGGAACGGGGACGCCGCCGCCAGTCGCCGGGCCATCAGGTTGGCGTGGGCGGCGTGACCCTCCCAGGCCTCGTTTTCCAGCAGTCCCAGTAGCGGCGCGGTCAGGAAGCGCGCCTTCGACGCCGTCTGGCCGGCCTGTTTCAGGCGGTTGTCGACGTGGCGGGCCAGCGCATGGTCGAACATCACGATCGCCTCGACGCAGGAGCCGCCGGCCTTGGCGCCGCCCATCACACAGACATCGACGCCCAGACGCGGCACGTCCTTGAGGTCGAAGCCCGCCGCCGCCGCATTGGCCAGGCGCGCGCCGTCCAGATGCACCTTCAGCCCCCGCGCCTTGGCGGGCTCAATGAGGCGGCGCAGCTCCTCCGCAGAATAGACCGCGCCGTATTCAGTCGCCTGGGTCAGGGACAGGGCCGCGGCGGGCTGCCGATAGGAAGGTTCATCCTCGGCCAGGCGGCGCTCCAGCGCGGCCTCGTCGATCTTGCCCGACGGGCCTGGCAGGCCCACCAGCCCGACCCCCTGACCGAAGAACCCGGGCGCGCCGGCCTCATCGGTGCGGATGTGGGCCTCGTCATAGGCCAGCACCGACTCGAACGGCCGCGCCAGCATCGACAGCGCCACGGCGTTCGCCGCCGTGCCCGACATGACGAAGCGCACCTCGGCGTCCGCGTCGAAGCGCTGGCGCACCAGTTCGGCGGTCCGCGCCGTGACCTCATCGGCCCCGTAGGATTTTGCGAAGCCGCTATTGGCGCGAACCAGGGCGTCCAGCGCCTCGGGGGCCATGGCGGCGGCGTTGTCGGAGACGAAATCGTAGCGCATGGGCGGGGTTTAGGGCCCACGCCTGGTTTCGTCACCTGCAGCTTTCTCCCGTGCCCGGCGATCGACGCCCGCCTCAGTGGAAGCCGTCCCCGTCAGCACTGTCGAAAGGATCGGCTGCCAACCTGCCTGGATGACCGTATCGCAACTGCTGTCCTGGTGGCCCGCGCCCGCCGCGCTCTGGGTGCTCATCGTCAACCTGCGGGCCTTCGGGATCTACCGATTGGACAAGCAGCTGGCGGTCGAGGAGCTTGATCGCGTGCCGGAAGATCAGCTGCTGTCCTACGTCGCCTGGGGCGGCGGCATCGGCGCCCTGATGGCCATGCGCCGGTTCCGCCACAAGACCCGCAAGCAGCCCTTCCAGCGCCGCTTCTGGGGGATCATCGCAATGCAGATGGCGGCGGCCTTCGGCCTGTTCCTCGCCTGGATCGTCCTGCACTGAGGATCGCGTTGATAATAGATATCGGCTCTTGTATATTTTCTCGCCTGATTGGGAGAACCGCGATGGCCATGAGCGTCGATCTTGGCAGTCGTCTGGAGCAAACGGTCGAGGATCTGGTCGCCAACGGCCGATATGGCTCGAAGAGCGAAGTCCTGCGCGAAGGCGTGCGCCTGGTGGAAGAGCGGGAGGCGCGCGCGGCGGACCTCCGCGCCTCTATCGAGAAGGGCATCAAGGAGCTCGATGCCGGCCTCGGCATCCCGGCCGAAGAGGTGTTTGCAAACCTCCGGACCCGACTGGCCAAAAAGCAGAAAGCCGCCGGCAAGCGCAAGGCGGGATGAAGGTTACCTTCGCCCCCAGCGCGCGCGACGATCTCTACGCCGTCTTCGACTTCATCGCCGCCGACAGTCCAGCCGTGGCGGAAGCTTTTGTCGAAGAGCTCACGGACATCTGCAGGTCGCTCGACATCCACCCGAGGCGATTCCCGGTCATCGGCAGTCTCGCGGGCCGGGAGGTGAGGCGTCGCGCCTACGTCGATTACATCATCCTCTACGTCCTTGAGGGTGATGAAGTTCGCATCGCTCACGTCGTGCAAGGTTCACGCAACATCGCGTCCCTGCTGGACTAACCGCTACGCCGCTTCGCGCAGCCCCTCGCGGCCGCCGTTCAGACGGCCCAGCATCTCGGCGAACAGCTTGAAGTCGATCGGCTTGTTGAGATAGGCGTCGGCGCCGGCCGCCATGCCCGCCTCGTGGTCCTCGGCGCGGGCCGAGGCCGAGAGCACCACCACGGGCGTCTCCTGATTGGGGCCCGCCTCCGCGCGCAGTCGCTGGGTGGCGGTCAGGCCGTCCATCACCGGCATGTTCACGTCCATCAGGATCAAGTCGAAGGGCTGAGCCCCTGCCATCTCCAGCCCGATCTGGCCGTTCTCGGCGGCGACCGCGACGTGGCCGGCCGAGGCCAGCCAGGCCTCCACGATCATGCGGTTGACCGGATGGTCCTCGACCACGAGCACACTCAGCGCCCGACCGTCCTTGATCTCGGCATGAATCGGTTCGGCGGCCGCCTGACGGGTCCATTCGACCACGTCAGCCTCGACCGTGAAGGTGAAGGTAGAGCCCGCGCCGACGGTCGATACCACGCTGATGTCGCCATCCATGATATTGGCCATCCGCCGCGAGATCGTCAGGCCAAGGCCCGTCCCACCGAAACGACGCGTCGAG
>JANNVY010000034.1:0-2746 GCA_031408375.1 Pseudomonadota bacterium
GGTCGCCTCGAACCCCGCGCCCGTCCTCGATCGGCCGAGTGCACCCGGTGGGTCAGGCCGGTCATCAGGCCTCCTGCTTGTCGGCAAACTTGTCCGCCAGCCGGGCCTCGTTCCACAGCCCGTCCATCTCGGCCAGGTCGGAGTCCATCGGCTTGCGCCCGGTCTCAGCTAGGCGCGCCTCGATGTGGTGGAAACGGCGCACGAACTTGGCATTGGATGCCCGAAGCGCGTCCTCGGGTTCGACCTCCAGTTTGCGGGCCAGGTTGGCGACCACGAACAGCACGTCGCCCATCTCGTCGCGGACCTTGGCCTGGTCGCCCGCCGCGATCTCGACCTTTAGCTCGTCCAGCTCCTCGTGCAGCTTGGCGATGACCTCGTCCGTCGAGGGCCAGTCGAAGCCGACGCGACCCGCGCGTTTGGTCAGCTTCACCGCCCGGGTCAGGGCCGGAAGGCCAACCGGCACGTCGTCCAGCACGCCGTGCTTCTGCTTGCCCGCCCGCTCCTCGGCCTTGATCACCTCCCAGGCCTGGGTCTGCTGCTCGGTCGTGCGATAGCCCGCGTCGGCGAAGACGTGGGGGTGGCGGCGCTCCAGCTTGTCGGCCACGGCGGTGACCAGCTCGTCGAAGGCGAAGGCGCCTTGTTCCTCGGCCATCCGGGCGTGGAAGATCACCTGGAACAGCAGGTCGCCCAGCTCCTCTTTCAGGTCCTTCAGGTCGTTGCGCTCGATGGCGTCGGCGACCTCATAGGCCTCCTCGACGGTGTAGGGCGCGATGGTGGCGAAGGTCTGCTCGACGTCCCACGGACAGCCGCCGTCCGGATCGCGCAGGCGCGCCATGACCTCGATGAGCCGCTGGATCGGAGTGGTCATGCGCCTTCTTCAACCGGTGCGCCGCGAGCGTCCAGCGACGCGCGAATTTCCGCGTGGCGCTTTTCGTCCAGCGGGTAGCCGCGCAGCACCCAGGCCGAGAGCAGCAGCAAGACCACCGGCAGGCCGATGAAGGCGGCCTCCAGCGCGAGGATGACTTCGGGACTGTTGGTCAGGGTGACGCCCGTCGCCGCCGCCTTCTTCGCCTCGGCCTCGGTGACGAAGCCGAAGGCGTCGAGGCCGGCGTACGTCAGCACCGAGGCGGCATAGCCGATCTTGGAGGTGGCGTTGAGGATCGAGAACAGCAGCCCCGTGCGGTCGGCGTCCTGCTCCAGCCGGATCAGGTCCGAGACGTCCGCCATCATGGCGCGTAGCAGCAAGTCCGCCGCTCCGAAGGCCAGGCCGGTGACGAACAGCGCCGAGGCCGTGGCGATCAAATTGCCGCCGGGCAGCAACAGACCGGTGGCCGCGAGGCCCGCGGCGAAGAAGATGCTGGCTGCCGCCAGCGCCCGGTGCTTGCCGATCCGGGTGGCCAGCCACGCCCACATCGGCGCGCCTACCAGGCCGGCGATGAAATAGACCGGCAGCAGGATGGTGGTGTCGGCCCGTTCGAACCCCCGCGCCTGTTCGAAGAAGTAGAAGAACAGCACCCCGACCGTGCCGCGCGCCGCGCCCAGCATCAGGTCCGATATCAGCAGGCGTCGGATGGCGGTGAACTTGAACAGGCCGAGATAGGCCGGGATCCCGCCGTGGTCCGGCGGAGCCGACGAGCGCGGCTCGGGCGTGAACAGAAAGGTGATGCCGAGCGAGACGGGTAGGGCGATCAGGATGAACCAGCCCTGGGCGTGGACCGCCTCGACGTAACGGCTGGAGTCGCCCTGCATGATGATGGGCGGGATGGCCAGGACGGCGAGGACGCCGACGATGTTGGCCGCCTGCCACCAGGCATAGATGCGCGAGCGCTCGTTGTAGTCGCTGGACAGGACCGCCGCCCAGCTCATCTGGGACAGCAGCGAAATCGAGTAGCCGATGTACATGATCACCAGCCAGGTGGTCAGATAGGCGGCCGACGCCCCCTGCTTGACCATGAAGAGCATGAACACCGACCCCATCAGGATCGGCATGCCCACGCCCATCCAGACCCGGTAGCGACCCCACTTTGTCGAGGTGCGATCGATCAACATGCCCAGAAAGGGGTCGATGACCACGTCGGCCAGCCGCACCAGCAGGAAAACCAGGCCGACGTAGGCCTGGCTGACGCCGATGTGGTCGGAATAGAATTCCGGCAGGGTGACATAGACCGGCAGGCCAAGCGCCGCGTACGGCAGGCAACTGGCCGCGAAGGCCGCGAGGATGCGGTTCGGGCGGCGAGGCGCAGTCTTGGTCATCGGCCGGCTCCGGAGGGCCACGAGTCGCCCCGGCCCATGTGACCGCCGCTAGGCGTCCCCCGCAACCCTCCTGAGCGGCATGGGCCGGCCGAAGGTCAGCGACCGCCAGACCCACTCGAACGGGCCGTAGCGGAAGGCCTTCAGCCAAAGCGGTGACCAGATCAGCTGCACCAGCCAGATGGCGCCCACGACCATGGCCTGCTCGGCCAGGGTCATGGTCCCGAACAATCCCAACCCGCGGCCGCCGTAGAAGATGGAGGTCATGATGATCGACTGGGTCAGGTAGTTGGTGAAGGCCATCTGCCCCGTCGCCGCGAGCGGCCCTGTGAGGCCACGCAGGGGCGACTTCACGATCAGGCAGAAGAGGGCGACGTAGCCCAGGGTCATGAACGGAACCAGGAAGCTGTTGATGGTGGTGCGGACCGCCGTGGCGAAGGGATCGTCCATGCCGGCGGCGACTTCGCGGCACACCGCCCAGCCCATGGCCGCGAAC
>JANNVY010000035.1:0-4224 GCA_031408375.1 Pseudomonadota bacterium
AGAGCTCGCCGTAGCCGTGGAAGGCCGGGTCGACCGCGATGGCGCGGCCGGCGGGGAGAGGGATGATGGCCGCGCCGCGCGGCTGGCCGCCGTCGTCGGCTTCGAGAGCGAAGAAGACGTAGCGCGGGTTCAGGTCGGTGATGGCCTGGGCCTCGCGCCCGCGGTGCTCGGCCAGCCAGGCGCGGATGGCCTCGCCGGAGGTTCCGTTCTGCGGCAGCAGGCCCTTCTGGACCATCGGCCGGGCGATGCCGGTGAAGGGCTGCCCGTTGTCGGCGGCATAGGCGGCGCGTGCGGTGTGGTCGTCGGGGAAGGTCAGGTAACCCGAGCCCTGGATCTGCATGAAGAACAGGTCCTCGGGCCGCATCCAGGCCAGGGCCAGGCCGTCCGCCTCGGTCTCGATCTGCGCCCGCGTCCGCCACGGCGGATACTTGCCGTCGGCGCCGCGCGCCAGATCGGCCGGCCGCGGCTTCACCGGCGCCGAGAAGATCTCGTCGGGCTCGTGCCGCGCCTCGTACTCCGGCGCGAAATAGGCGGTGAGCAGGCCCGCGTCGCCGACCGGAACCGCCACAAAACGGGTTTCCAGAAAGCGGCGGGCGATCGTTGCATCGAAAACGCGGAAGCGGCGCGCGGCTTCGCAGGTTGCGCGGCCGCCCGGCTCACGATCCGCCAGGCATCCCGCGCGATAGGCGGCGAGCGCGGCGGCGTGATCTTCCTGGTCCCACCCGGGCAGGCTGGCGGGACTGACCCCAATCGGCGCCGGCGGGGGGGTGTCGCGGGGCAGGGGGCGGGGCGTCGTCGCGCAGGCGGCCAGCAGCAGGAGCGCGGCCAGGGCGAGGGGCCGCGCGGTCCTCAAGCCTGGGCCGCCTCGACCTGGACGAGGATCCAGTTGGGGTCGACCGCGCCCACGGCGCGCTCGAAGGTCCAGATCTCGGCCGTCCGTCGGTCGTCCACCGCCTCGCCTTCCGCGGACTTCGAGCGGGTGCGCAATTCCCCCAGGAAGCGCACCCGGGCGCGCGCGACGTCGGCGACGACGTCCAGCGCCTCCAGGTCCGCGCGCGGCGGATGCAGGAACTCGACCGCCTCGGTTCGGCCGTCGCTCTCGCGCTGGGCCATGGCGGCGTCGAAGGAGGTCATGACCGCGTCGGCCAGCAAGGGCTGGAGCGCGGCCCGATCACCCGTGGCGAAGGCGCGCACGATGGTGGCGTAGGCGGTCCGCGCCCCTTCCAGGAAATCGACCGGGTCAAAATCAGGATCGCGGGCGCGGATGGCGGCGGCGCCAGGGGCCATGTCGCCGAGCTCGGGGAGCGGCGCACGTCCAGCCTGGCCTTCGGGGAGCTGGCGCACGCCCTCGGCTTCCGGCGCGGGATCGTCTCCCGGCTGGCGGCCAACCCGCTTGCCCAGCACGCTGTAGAGCATGAACAGGACAAAGGCGGCGCCGGCGGCAAGCGCGATTATCATCCACAGCGGCGCATCTTCGGTCATCATGGTGGACTAAATTCTCACTCGCAGCGGAAGTTACAAGAGGGGCGGCCGCGCATCGGCGCCGCGTTGCGCGCCCCTCGCCTGCGTGATAGCAGCGCCGCTTCGATTTGGTGAGGCCTTTCGAGCAAGGCCCGGAATCCTAGGTCTGGAGACCTGACAGATGACTGACACGACCGCCGGCGCGCCGGAAGCCCCTCTCGACGCCGGTCCCGCCATGCGCGTGCTGACCCAGTTCGTGCGCGATTTCTCCTTTGAAAACCCCCGTGCGCCCGAAAGCCTGCGCATGGACGGCAAGCCGGAAGTCGACATGGGCGTGGAAATGAACGCCAAGGGCCGGGCCGATGGCCTGTTCGAGGTCGATATGCGCCTGTCGGTCAAGGCCGGCACCGAGCAGGGCCCGATGTTCGCGATCGAACTGGTCTACGGCGGCCTGTTCCAGATCTCCGGCATCCCGGAAGACCAGCTCGAGACCGTGCTGCTGGTCGAGTGCCCGCGCTACATGTTCCCGTTCGCGCGCCAGATCATCGCCTCGGCCACCGCCGACGGCGGCTTCTACCCGCCCTTCATGCTCGAGCCGATCGACTTCGGCGCCATCTACCAGGCGCGCAAGGACGGCCTCGACGCGCCGTCGCTGGGCCAGGCGTAGGCGGCAGGCCCAACGCATTGTCATCCCGGACGGCGCGAAGCGGCGATCCGGGACCTCCCCGGTCGCCGTAGCATGGGGTCCCGGACAGCGCCTGCGGCGCTTTCGGGATGACATTTACAGGGGTCTGAGGCCCTAGCCCTCGCCCAGCTCGGCCCAGACGCCCTTGCCCTTCAGCACCTTGTCGAGGAACGCCGCATGCGCTGCGCGTTCGTCCTCGGTGATCCGCGGCGGCAGGTCACGTGGCCGCGGTCCGTAGCCGCCGGCGTCCAGCTGAACCCTGGTGCGCTGGGCCTTCACGGCGGTCAGCTCAAGCCCCCGCTCGCGACCGCCACGGAGTTCCAGATAGACCATGGCCAGCAGCCTGGCGTCGATCAGGGCGCCGTGCAGGGCGCGTTCGTTCAGTGAGATCTTGAATCGTCGGCACAGGGCGTCCAGCGAGTTGTGCATGCCGGGAAAGCGCTTCTGAGCCAGGCCCAGGGTGTCGATCCAGCGGCTTTCCTCGAGGATCGCCCGGTTGGCCAGGCCCAACTCATGATTGACGAAGCTGCGGTCGAACTGGGCGTTGTGGGCCACGACCGGGTCGCCGGCGATGAAGTCCAGCAGCTCTTCGGCCACCTCGTGGAACTTGGGCTTGCCGCGCACGCGCTCGTCGCTGATGCCGTGCACCTTGAAGGCGCCGGCGGGGATCAGGCGACAGGGGTCGACCAGGGCGTAGAAACTGCGCCCCGTGGGCAGCAGGTCCTCGATCTCGATGCAGCCAATCTCGATCAGCCGGTCGCCCGTCTTGGGGTCGAAGCCGGTGGTTTCGGTGTCGAGGACGATTTCGCGGGCCATGGCACGGTTCTGGCGGCGTTCGCGCCCCTAGTCGAGGGCCCGGCGACGGGACCGGAACGCCGGACTGTGGATGACATCCAGGACCATCTTTACCTGGGCCCGGGCGGAATCCATGCCGAGCGAGGTGTCGATGACGAAATCGGCGCGGGTGCGCTTCTGATGGTCGGGCGTCTGCCGTTCCAGCAGAGCAGCCAGACGGGTCTCGTCCATGCCGGGCCGGGCCAGCACCCGCGCGCGCTGGACCTCCGGCGGGGCGGTCGCCACCACCACCGCGTCAAAGCGGTCGGCCGCACCGGTCTCGAACAGCAGCGGGATGTCCAGCACCGCCACGGGGTGTCCGGCGGCCTCCGCCCTGGCCAGGAAGCCTGCGCGGTCAGCGGCGACGAGGGGATGGACGATGGCTTCAAGCCGTTCGAAGGCCGTCGGGTCGCCGTGCACCCGGTCGCCCAGGCGGGCCCGGTCGACGGCGCCGTCCACGACCACGCCCGGAAAGGCCTCTTCGACCGGCCCGACCGCCGCACCGCCGCGCGCATACAGCCGATGGACCGCCGCATCGGCGTCCCAGACCGGCGCGCCCAGTTCGGCGAACATGGCCGCGGTGGTCGACTTGCCCATGCCGACCGAGCCGGTCAGTCCCAACAGGATCATGGCCGGGCGCCCATGGCGGCGATGGCAAGGGCGCGGACGTCCACCTCCGCCGGCGGCGCTACCCCGTAGAAGGCCTCGAAGGAGGGCCGCGCCTGGGCGATCAGCATGGCCAGGCCGTCGACCGGAGTCAGGCCTCGCGCCCGGGCCGCCTGCAGCAGTCCGGTGTCCAGCGGGCGGTAGGTCATGTCCATCACCGCCGCGTCGTCCGGCAGGGCGTCGAGCGGCGGGAGCGGCCCGCCGGCCGCGGCATTGATCAGCACGCCGGCGCCCGAAAAGGCCTCTTCGGCCTGGCTGAGCCCATAGGCGGCGACCCGGGTCTGGAAGGCGAAGACCAGTTCCTCGGCCCGCGCGGGCGTGCGGTTGACCACCCGGACCTCCGGGCAGCCAGCGTCCAGCAGCGCCGCCACCGCCGCCCGCGCCGCGCCGCCGGCGCCCAGCACCACGGCGGGCCGGGCGGCCAGGTCGAGGCCGGGCGCCTGCTCGGCGAAGGCCGCCAGCATGCCGAGGCCGTCGGTGGAGCGGCCCTCGATCAGGCCGTCCGCGTGGAATATCATCAGGTTGGACGATCCCGAGGCGCGGGCCTTGTCGTCGGTCTCGTCAGCGATGGCCAGCGC
>JANNVY010000036.1:0-1620 GCA_031408375.1 Pseudomonadota bacterium
CACCTCGACCCAGGCGACCATCTTCGCGCCCGGCGGCGGCGCCCTGTCCCCGGGTCCGATGGAGCCCTTCTTCGAGACCATCGTCGGCGGCTTTCGGGAACACGCCCACGACCGGGCCTTCATGACCGACTACTTCCGCCGCCACGACGAGGCGGTGCGACGCGAAATCCCCGCCGATCGGCTGCTGGTCTACCAGGCCGGCCAGGGCTGGGAGCCGCTGTGCGCCTTCCTCGGCGTGCCGGTCCCCGCCGAGCCCTACCCGTCGGAAAACAACACCGCCGAATTCCAGGCGCGGGTCGCGGCGCGGAATTCCCCCTCGTAAACCGGAAAACGGCCGACGGCGGATGCCGTCGACCGTCCCCGGGTCAGGTTGAAGTCCGGCCTGGGCCGGGCGTCACCTAGCAGCGACGCCAGGACAGGCGGTAGATGATGGCCGCGTTGACGTCCTGGGAGTCCACCGTGGCCATGGCCTCGGCGTTGCCGACCGTGCTCACCCGGATGCTGGTGTTGGTGCGCAGGTTCACATCGGCGCCACAGGCGGACCAGACCATGTTCTGGGTCACCAGACGGTTGTTGATCAGGTAGTCGGCGTTGAGCGGACCGCCGAAGTTGCGACGGAAAGCCGGGCCGCTGCTGCCGGCGAAGAAGTACTCGACGTTGAACTGCGAGGTGGCGCCGCGGGACAGGTGGTTGAAGCCGCGGTAGTCGATGGACAGGACGGCGACGCTGAAGCCTTCGGGCACAAAGACCGGAATGGCGACATTGCAGCTCTTGCGGTCGAACGAACGGCCGGTCGTGCCGCCGGCCTCCACCACGTACTGGTCGAAGATCAGGCTCAGCGACTTGTTGTCGGGGCTGAGCGTCGTCGAGACACTGCCGGACGGACAGCCGGTGCCGCCATAGCCGGGGCGCCCCAGCTCGATGTCATTCTGTGCGGAGGCCGTTCCGGCCATGGTCAGGGCGGCGACAGCGGCCAGCCCGAGAACTCTGATCTTCATCGTGAAACCCTTCCCTGGTCCGCCCGGATTGGGTGGATGGCCCATGGGTAGCGAGTGCGATGTAAACCGCGCCTGAGACCTCTTGTCAGGAGTCGTTCATCTTTCCCGGCCGGAGGAGCGGACGGCGACACGAGAGTCCCTTGGGCTCTCGTGTCCGCCTCCCGGGGGTCCTAGTCGAAGATGTCGAAGATCGAGCCGCGGCGTTTGCCGCCGTGGCCGTAGCCGCGTTCGCCACGCTCACCGTATTCGCCACGCTCGCCATGCTCGCCGCCGAAGCCCCACGGTTGGCCGGGGGGTTGCTGTTGCGGGCGGTGCTGGGGCGGCGGGGCGTAGGGCTGGGCCTGGGGTGGCGGCGCGGAGCCGACGGCGTCAGAGGCGGCGGAGGCCATCAGCTTTTCAAGCTCGCCGCGATCAAGCCAGACGCCCCGGCAGGTGGGGCACATGTCGAACTGCACGCCGGCGCGTTCGACGGTCTGCATGGCGCCGTTGTCATTGGGGCACATCAGTAGAGGCATTGTGGTTCGCTCCCGTGGGTGGACTTACCCGGCGCAGGTTTGCCGCCGGGTCCGCTCGCGGGCGCCTGCGCGCGGGATCTCGGACCCCAGCCGCGCCCTCGCCGTTG
>JANNVY010000037.1:0-6266 GCA_031408375.1 Pseudomonadota bacterium
CGCGCCGCCCTGGTCACCGACCGCGCCGGTCCCGCGCCCGCGCCCGGATCGCCGCGGGGCGCGCCCACGCCCGGCGTGGACCGCACGAACGAACCCGGCGGCACCAGCCACTTCGTCATCGTCGATCGGTGGGGCAACGCCGTTTCCATGACCACCACGGTGGAAAGCCTGTTCGGCACCGGTCGCATGGTCGGCGGCTTCTTCCTCAACAACCAGCTGACCGACTTCTCGTTTTCTCCTACGGACGCCAGCGGCGTCCCCGCCGCCAATGCGGCAGGCCCCGGCAAGCGCCCGCGCTCGTCGATGTCGCCGGTCATCGTCATGGACCGCTCGGGCGGCTTCCTCGCCGCCGTGGGGTCGCCGGGCGGCTCGGCCATCCTGTCCTACAATCTGAAAACCATGATCGGCATCTTCTGGTGGGGCCTCAGCCCCCAGGACGCCATCAACCTGCCCAACATGATCGCGCGCGGCGCCAGTTTCGCCGGCGAGGCGGACAAGCTCGACCCCGCGGTGCGCGCCGACCTGATCGCCCGCGGGATGAACGTCAGGACGGGCTCAGGCGAGGAATCCGGCATCCAGGCCATCGTGCGCACCAACGGCGGTCTTGTGGGCGGAGCAGACCCGCGCCGCGAGGGCTTGGTCGTGAGCGGGCCGAACTAGCGGCGCGCAGCCTTTGCCCTGGCCGGTGCCTTGGCCGGCTTTTTCGCGACCAGCTTCGACTGTGGCAGCCGTAGCTCGAAGGTCGAGCCGAACGGACCGGTCTGGCGCAACACCACGTCGCCACCGTGGGCCTGGGCCAGTTCGCGGGAAATGGCCAGGCCGAGGCCCGCTCCCCCGGCCCTACCGGAGCCTGCGAATGCCTGGAACAGGTGGGCCTGGACGCGGTCGGGAATGCCTGGCCCGTCGTCGGCGACCATGACCTTCAGCTCGCGCTCGCCGCGTTCGGCGGTGACCTGCACCACCCCCGTGGCCCGCTCCGTGCTTTCCACCGCCTGGCGGGCGTTGCGCATCAGGTTGACCAGGATGCGGTGCAGCTGTTCAGGGTCCGCCTCGACCACCATGGTCCGTGCGATCTTCGTCTCCATCGCGACCGCGCCGCCTGTCAGGCCCGCATCCTCGGCCGCGGCCTCCAGCGCGGCGCGCAGGGCGACGCGGGACAACGCCGGCTCGGCCTCGGCAGTCTTGCCGTAGTTCAGCACATCGCGGGTCAGTCCAAGCGCGCGGTCCAGCGCCCGCTCCAGCCTCGGCAGGGCCTGGGCCACGGCCGGGTCTCCCGACCCAGCCAGACGGTCCGACGCCATCTGCGCCGAGGTCAGCATGTTCCTGAGGTCGTGATTGATCTTGGCCACCGCCTCGCCCAGCGCGGCCAGGCGGGCGCGGGAGCGGAGCGCCTGGCGCACCTCCTCCTGCATGACCGCCAGTTCCTCCTCGACCCGGCCGATCTCGTCCTGGCGGCCCGAGTGCTCGGGCTCGGCGCCGGGATCCTCGGGTGCGGCGCGGAAGCGTTCGATGGAGGCGGTGATGCGCCGCATCGGTCGCACGATGAAGGCCGAGAGCGCCGCGTAGATCAGCCCTCCCGCCAGCACCGAAATGACCACCGACAGGGCGAGGATCCTCAGCAGGTAGGACCACAGGTCGCGCTGCAGCGGCTGGGCCGGGGTGACGATCTCGATGAACTCGGCGGTGCGGCAACAGGGCGAGGCGATCGCCCGGATGGTGCGGTCCGGGCCGCCGAACAGGGTCTTCCACGGCGCGACCAGCCAGCCGATGATCCGCCCGCGCCTGAGGTCGGTGAAGTCGGGCGTCGAGTCCATCTGCGGCGCGGCCAGCACCAGGCGGCGGCGCCCCTGTTCCTTGATGGCCACCGCGGTGACGCCGGCGGAGGTCAGCAGCCGCTCGGCCAACCGGTCGGGCACGAAGTTGTCCGGCGCAACGTCCACGGCGCCGGCGGCGATCTCGGCGCGGCGAATTCGGTCGAGCAGCCACCGCTCTTCGAAGGACGACAGGGCCGGGCCAAGGATGAACAGGTCTGCGACCACGACAAAGACCGCGGTCAGCAGAAGCAGCCGCGAGGAGAGCCCGCTGGGCCAGCGCAGACGCCCGAACGGCTGGGGGAGCCTCATCTGTCAAACCGTCGCGGACCGGAGCGGTCCGCCTGTAACCGGAGGTATGTCACCCGACTCGCCGGGGCAAGGAAAGGCTGAGGGGCTGTCGACGGCCGAAAGCGCCGGCGTCTCCAGGTCCCCCCTTGACCAGGGCCGTCTTGTCAAAAGAACAAACCAGCAACATACTTTCAGGGACGTGGGCCTCGGTGGCCCAGAGGGGCGGCTCCCTGTTTTCGAAACCAGGGAGGAACAGGGAGATAACAGGGAGAAACAGGGAGACGGAAGGACGGAACAGGGAGGAACAGGGAGCCAGCCGAGGGGCTCAGAACCGCTTCAGCAAGGACACCAGCGCGCGCGTCCGGCCCGAGAACAGGATCGGACTATAAAAGGCGCTGGCCAGCCGCTTGTGGATCTCGCCGCGCGTCGGATAGGGCGCGATGAAATCCGCGAAGGCGCGCAGCTTCAGTTTTGCCGTCAGCGCCAGGGCCCAAGGATGGATAAGCTCGCCGGCGCCGCGGCCGACGATGCCGACGCCCAGGATGCGGCCCCTGGGATCGAGGATCAGCTTTCCCAGGCCGCGGGTGTCGCCATCGGCGATGGCGCGGTCGTTGCCCTTGAAGGGCACGGTCAGGACCTGAAGGCGGTCACCGTGGATCTTGCGGGCGTCGGCTTCCGACAGGCCCACGGCGGCGATCTCGGGGTCGGTGTAGGTTACACGGGGGATGACCAGCGCCTCGACGTCGGTGCTCTGGGCGAACAGGGCGCGGCGCACCACCAGGCCGGCATGGGCCCCGGCGACGTGGGTGAAGGCCTCGCGCCCGGCGGCGTCGCCGATGGCGAAGACTGCCGGGTTGCTGGTCGAGCGCAGCTGGCGGTCGAGCGCGATGCCGCGCGGACCATGGGCGATGTTGGCGGCCTCGAGGCCCAGCCCTTCCAGCACT
Organism: Pseudomonadota bacterium; assembly: GCA_031408375.1. GTDB lineage: Bacteria > Pseudomonadota > Alphaproteobacteria > Caulobacterales > Caulobacteraceae > JAEZEZ01. The sequence continues at coordinate 3,047 of JANNVY010000037.1, forward strand.
GCCTCGCGTCCGACGGCGACCAGCAGATGGGAGCCCTCGATGCGGTGGCCGCCGGAGACCACGGCGATCGTGTCGCCGGAACGTTCGACGGCGTCGACCTGGCGGCCAGGAAAGACCTCGACCCCGTCGTCGACCAGCTGCTCAAGCACCGGCTGGGCCAGGTCGCGGTCCTCGCGCGCCAGGGGCTGGGCGGCCTCGACCACCACGACCTCGGAGCCGAGCCGGCGGAAGGCCTGGCCCAGTTCCAGCCCGATCGGCCCGGCGCCGAGCACGATCAGGCGGCGCGGCAATTCGGTGAGGCCCCAAATGGTCTCGTTGGTCAGGAAGCCCGACCCGGGCAGGCCGGGGATAGGCGGTGCCTTGGCGCGCGAGCCGGTGGCGATGACGATCTTGCGGGCCGTGACCTCGACCGACGCGGAGGCGACCGTGCGCGGGCCGGTGAAACGGGCGGCCTCACGGACGACGGTGACGCCCAGCCCCTCGAAGCGCTGCTGGCTGTCGTGGGGTTCGATGGCCGCGATGGCGCCATGGACGTGGGCCATGACGGCGGCGAAGTCGACGGTGGGGCTGGCGTGGACGCCCAGACGGTCGGCGGTACGGGCGTCGTGGGCGGCGTGGGCGCAGGCGATCAGGGCCTTGGAAGGGACGCAGCCGGTGTTGAGGCAGTCGCCACCCATCTCGCCCTTTTCGAAGAGGACGACGCGCAGGCCCAGCTGGGCGGCTCCGGACGCGACCGACAGGCCGCCCGACCCGGCCCCGATGACGACGATGTCGGCCTTGAGCTTGCGCATCAGACGGCAGCCGCTTTCGGGCCGCGGATCGCCTTCCAGACGGCCGGCAGGAAGGACAGGGCGGCGAGCCCGACCAAGGGCCACAGTATCTGGGGTTCGAAGATTATCGACAGGTTCGGCGTCTCGCCTCGACGGAACAGCTCGCCCAGCCCCGCCCCAATGCCGGAGTAGATCACGGTGCCCGGAATGATGCCCAGCAGGGTGGCCAGGGCATACGGACGAACCGGCGCCGAACCTACGCCCGCGGCGGCATTGACCAGCCAGAAGGGGGCGGCGGGGACGAGGCGCAGGGACAGGACATAGGAGAAGGCGTTGCCGCCGAAGCCGTCGATCAGGCGCTTGAGCAGTCCGCCGGAGGCCTCCGCCTTGCGGCGCAGGGGCTCGCCGATCGCGGTGCGGATCAGGGCGTAGGCGCCGAGCGCTCCGATGGTGGCGCCGATGACGGTGGCGCCAGCACCGATCCAGGTCCCGAACAGGAAGCCGCCCGTCAGGGTCAGGATGGAGGCGCCCGGGATGTATGTGGTCACCACCGCGATGTAGACGCCGACGAAGATGGCCAGGCTGAGCAGGAAATTGTCCGCCACAGCCTGGCGCAACACCGCCTCGTTGGCGCGCAGGGCTTCAAGCGAAAGGTACTCGTTGGCCCCGCTGAGGAAGAGGGCGGCGATGGCGGCGGCGATGACGAGGAGCGGCCACAGGCGCTTGAGGAGGTTTGTCATGCGGGGGTGTCTACGTTGGCGGCGCGCCGGCGGTTACTGAGCAGCTTCCAGGCGCCGGGGATGAGTGACAGGAGACCCAACCCCATCAGGGGCCAGAAGATCTCCGGGGCCATGAAGTTGATGGCCTCGCCCTTGGCGAAGATCTGGTCCAGCCCCGCCCCGATGGCCGCATAGACCGTGGCCGACGGAAGGACGCCCAGGAAGGTGGCGGCAAGGTAGGAGCGCACCGGTACGGCGGCGACCCCGGCGAGCGCGCTGATGCCCACGAACAGCATCACGGGGGGCACCCTGAGCCCCAACAGATACCAGAAGGCGTCCTTCTCCAGCCCTTCGCGCCACTGCCGCGCGCGCGGGTCGGCGTAAGCCTTCCGCCGCAAGGAATCGCCCAGCGCGCTGCGCGCTGCGTAGTAGTAGCCGAGCGATCCAAGGGTAGCCGACAGGGCCGTGGCGGCCCCGCCGACCCAGGGGCCAAAGAGGAAGCCGGCGATGAGCTGGAGCACGCTGGCGCCGGGCACGGCCACGAAGGTCGCGCCCATGAAGATCAGAATGTAGAGACCCAGGCCGACCCAGAAATTGGCCTCGACGAAGGCCTTCAGATCGTGGTGGCGGGCGCGAAGCTCGTCGAACGAAACATAGTTGTAGATGCCCGAGAAATAGACCGCCGCGCCCGCTCCGAGCATCACCACCAGCGGGACCCAACGTCGCAGGTGGTCCCCAAGCGTCGCAGGGACGGCCGGGGGCGGCGGGGGACTGGTGTCGGGGTCGGTAACGCCTTGGTTCACAGGTGGCCGTCTCCGGAAGTTGCGACTGTCTAGCGCATGAAACGCTGGATCGTCGTCATTCGCATGGTTCGATACGTTCGAATGCGCGAGAACGCCCACTCGAGAACCGAGGCCGCATCACGGCGCTGGGGCCCGTGAATTTTCGCATCGCGTTGACAGCCGCGCCCCTGCGTCTTATACGCCCCGCCTCTTTCGCTGGAAGCAACGCCCGCTTCCGGCATTACTCTTTTGTCTGGAGCCTCACCGTGAAGCGGACCTATCAGCCGTCGCGACTCGTGCGCAAGCGCCGCCACGGCTTCCGCAGCCGGATGGCCACCAAGAACGGCCAGAAGGTCATCGCGCGTCGCCGCGCCAAGGGCCGCAAGCGTCTGACGGCCTGAATCGACTGCCCGTGGCAGACGAGAATTCCGCGCCGGTCGCCTCAAGCGGCCGGCGTTTCTGCGTGCGCGATAGGCTAGGCTGTGAACGCCATGCCGACTGACGATTCTCCTCCCGCGACCGCGACCGACATCCAGCGGCTGAAGGTCCGGCCCCAGTTCCTGGCCGCGGCCAAGGCGCCCTACCTGTCGCGGGGCGCGGTGGTCATTCAGGACCGCGACCGGGCCGACGGGTCCGACCATATCGGCCTCGGCTTCACCGCCACCCGCAAGGTCGGCGGGGCAGTGGTTCGCAATCGCGCCAAGCGTCGCCTTCGCGAAGCGGCGCGACAGCTTTTGCCCCTACACGGACGGCCCGGGCATGACTATGTGCTAGTCGCCCGCATGGGCGCGACGACCCGCCCGTGGGACCGTCTGCTTGACGATGTGAAAACCGCGCTGATAAGGCTCGCCGCCGGCGGGCAAAACCCTCCCGGCGCCTGAGGCGCCAGCCCCTTCCGCGAAAAGTTTCCCGATGCAGCCAGACAATAGCCGCAACACGATCATCTTCG
>JANNVY010000038.1:0-6159 GCA_031408375.1 Pseudomonadota bacterium
TGGTGGCCGAGAAGAACAGGTTCTGGCGAACCTTGGGCAGCTTGGAGGCGATCTGGCGGATGGGCTTGAGGAAGCCCAGGTCCAGCATCTGGTCGGCCTCGTCGAGGACGAAGTACTCGGTCGAGCTGAGGTCGATGACGCGTTCGCCGATGTGGTCCTGCAGGCGGCCCGGGGTGGCGACGAGGATGTCGACGCCCGGGGCCATGGTCTTGATCTGGGGTCCGTACTTCACGCCGCCGAAGACGACGCAGACGGAGATGCCCATGTGCTTGCCGTAGGTCTTGAAGCTTTCGGCGATCTGGGTGGCCAGTTCGCGGGTCGGCGACAGGACCAGCACGCGGCACGAGCGGCGCGGGGCCTGCTTCTTGTCGGCGGCCAGGCGGTGAAGGATGGGCAGGGCGAAGGCCGCGGTCTTGCCGGTGCCGGTCTGGGCGATGCCCAGCAGGTCGCGGCCGGCCATGACCAGCGGGATCGCTTGCGCCTGGATGGGGGTGGGGGTCTCGTAGCCTTCAGTGGCGAGCGCCTGCAGGAGGGGCTTGGCCAGGCCGAGATCGGTAAAGGTTTTCAACTCAAGTTTCTTTCAAAGCGCGATCGCGCGCCTTGGCTTTCAATAGCCGAGCGCGATCGTCTCCCGGTGCGGGAGAAGAATTTGGAGCCGCCCCGCGTGAAACAGGCGGCCTATGGGTCCGTGAGATTTGGGCTCTACGACAGGCGGACCGACGGATCTGTTGTCGATCCTCACGCGCTGGAGCGCCCAAGGGTTGCGATGTGCAACTGCGAGCTATGTAAATGGCGATCCCTTGAAAGTCAAGGATTTCCGATTTTGCGGGTGCGAACTACCCCTTCTCCCCTGCGGAGAAGGAGGGCCCCACGCACCGGAGCGGCCCCCGGCCGCGCAGGTCCTTGCGTGGGAGGATGAGGGGGAAACGCGACGGTCGGAGATTGATCTGCGATTGACTTCCGACGTCGTGGTTCCCCCTCTCCCTCCAGCATTGGCCTGCCACCGCCTACGCGGGGTCCGGCATGCTGGGACCTCCCTCTCCGCAAGGGAGAGGGAGTAGCTAACGCTTCGGCGCGGCCGCCAGGCCGAACCCCGGGTCGTCGTCGAACAGGGTCGGCGCGCTGCCCGTGCGGGCGCGCTCGATGGTTAGCATCTTCAGCTTGGTCTCGACGCCGCCGTTGGCCGAGAAGCCGCCGACCTTGCCGTCGGCGCCCAGCACCCGGTGGCAGGGCACGATGACCGGGAAAGGGTTGCGGCCCAGCGCCTGACCGACGCCGCGGGCCAGCGCCAGGTCGCCCAGCCGGCGTGCGATCTCGCCGTAGGTCAGGGTCTGGCCCGGCGGGATGGCGCGGCAGATGTCCAGCACGCCGCGGTCGAACTCTGTCACGCCTGACCAGTCCAGTTCGATGTCGGTCAGGTCGTCGCGCGCGCCCTCCAGCAGCCGGGCCATGCGATCCATGGCGTGCTGGACCGTCCCGGTCGGTTCGGCCTCGACCGCCTCGGGGAAGCGACGGGCGATGCGGTCTCGCGCGCGGACATCGCTGCCCTCGGCCAGCGACACGCCCACGATGCCGTGCTCGCCCCAGGCCACGGCGCAGGGGCCAACAGCGGTGTCGAAGACAGCGAAGGCGAGACTCATGCCAAGACCATAGCCGTCCTGGCCAGCTCCCGCGCCCCGGTTCTTGCGATCGCCATTGCAAGCCTGCTTGCCGCCCGCCCCCGCCCCCCATACGGTCCGCGCCGCATAGTCCGGAGCCTGCCGTCGTGAACCTGTCCTTCGTCCGTATCCTGTCCGTATCGAGCCTGGCCCTGGCCGCCGTGTTCACGCTGTCCGCCGCGCCCTCCGACGCCGCGCCGCGCAGGAAGGCCCCGGCGGCCCAGCCCGCCTTGCCATGGACCGAGACCGCCGCCCAGCTGCGCGACCGCGCCATGGCCGGCACCATCGCTTATTCCCTGGTCGAGGACATCACCACCCGCTTCGGACCGCGCCCGGCCGGCTCCGACGCCGAGCGCCGCGCCGCCGAATGGGGGGCGCAAAAGCTGAAGGCGCTGGGCTTTGCCAATGTGGCGATCGAGACGTTTCCGCTGGTCCCCTGGACCCGCATCAGCGAGTCCGGGTCCATCATCGCGCCCTATCCCCAGCCTCTGACTGTCAGCCTGCTCGGCGGATCAGTCTCGACCCCGCCCGAGGGGATCGAAGCCGAAGCGGTCGTGTTCGACACCTTCCAGGCGCTGCAGGACACCGCCCCCGGCTCGCTCACCGGCAAGATCGCCGTGGTGCTGCAGCCGACCGTGCGCGTGCAGGACGGGTCCGGCTACGGATTCGCCAGCGCCATTCGCAGCCAGGGACCGTCGGTCGCCGCATCCAAGGGGGCGGTCGCCTTCGTCATGCGCGCCCTTGGCACCCAGGATCACCGCTTCGCCAACACCGGATCGACCAAGCGCACGCCGGCCGCCGTGCCGGGATTTTCGGTCTCGCCGCCGGACGCCATGCAGTTGGCGCGCGCCGCCCGCGCCGGTCCGCTGCGCCTGCGCCTCAACGGCCAGGCCGTGGTTCCGGCGAACGGCGAGTCGCGCAACGTCGTCGCCGAGATTCGGGGGCGCGAGCGCCCGGACGAGGTGATCGTGATCGGCGGCCACCTGGACAGCTGGGACATGGGAACGGGCGCGATCGACGACGCCGCCGGGGTGGCGATCACGACTGCCGCCGCCAAGCTGATCGCCGACCTGCCCGTCCGCCCCCGCCGCACCATCCGTGTGGTCTGGTTCGGCTCCGAGGAACTGAGCCAGCCGGATCCGGCGCCCGGCCTGGCGGGCGGTCGGAACTATGCCGAGCGGCGCAAGGACGTCATCGCCGGCCATGTGATCGCCAGCGAGAGCGATTTCGGCGCCGGGCGGGCTTACAGCCTGACCCTGCCCGCGGGCTGGCAGTCCGGGGCCTTCCAGAAGGCGGCCATGCAGCTGCTGGCCCCCATCGGCCTGACCTTCGACCCGCGGCCCGCCACCAGCGGCGGCCCCGATGTCTCGCCGCTCGCCCCGCTGGGCGTGCCGGCCTTCCGGCTGAACCAGGATGGGTCGGACTACTTCGACTACCACCACACGCCCGACGACGTGCTGGAGCGCATCGATGCCAGGCTGCTGGACCAGAACGTGGCGGCATGGGCGGTGATGCTGTGGCTCATCGCTGACAGCGACGTCGATTTCCGCAAGCCCGCGCCCGACGCCCCGCCTCCACCGCCGGCGAAATAGCAACGGTTTCTGGCCTTGCCAGCAGGTTCGGCGCACGGCACGGTCGAGCGCACAAACTTGGCTGGGGAACATCATGACCGACGACCAACACACGCCGCCGCCCGCACCTGCAGCCGCACCGGCAGCCGCACCGAGCTACACGCCGCCCGCCCCCAAGGAAGGCAACGGCATGGGCATCGCCTCGCTGGTGCTCGGCATCCTGTCGATCCTGCTGGGCTGGATCCCGATCATCGGCATGGTGTCCTGGATCCTGGCCCCGCTGGGCCTGATCTTCGGCTTCATCGCGTTGGGCAAGACCAACAAGGGGCTCGCCATCGGCGGCCTGATCACCTCGGGCATCGGTTTGCTGATCTGCATCGCCTGGGTGACCTTCTTCGGCGCGATCTTCTCGCAGGCGCAGCGCGAAGGCGTGTTCGAAAACCTGCCGGCGGCGGGCTCCAGCGCCGAGGTGAGTTCGGATGGCGATACGACCACCATCACCACCCCCGAGTCGACGACGACCGTCACCACCACGCCAACCGATGGAGAGGCAGCGGCCGGTGACGCGGGGGCCTCCGATGATGGCGCGGGTGAAGCGGGCGGCGAGGGTTCCGCCCCGCCGCCGTCGAACTAGCCTGTCCGGTTGAAGAGCACCGACTCGCGGCGGGTTTGACCCGCCGCGAGCGACGGCCTAGGCCACAGCCGATGCGGACGTGGCGGAACTGGTAGACGCAACAGACTTAAAATCTGTCGCCCGAAAGGGAGTGTGGGTTCGACTCCCACCGTCCGCACCAGCCCAAAATCATGGGCTTGCTCATGGGCTTGATCGGGCAAACGGGCTGTCTTGCAGGGGTTCGGGCCAGGCCCCGGGGGCCGTCAAAAGGCCCGGCCCTTGCCTGGGGCGGGCGTCGGCTATTCCCGGCTGAGCATCACGGGGTCAGATCGGCCAAAATAGCTCAAGGCCTCGAGTGCAATACCGTCAACGAACGGCTTTTTCGCTTCCTGGTACTCAGGCTTCAGGAGCCCATCCTGAAAACTCAGCTCGGCCTTCAGGGCGGCATATCGCGCCGCGATTTCGGGTTTCAGGATGAGATAGTCCCTGAAGGCCAGATGCCTTTTGATCTGGAAGGATCCGGCGAGGTAGGCATGCAGGTGAAATCCGACTGGCTGGCCAGTCGGCTTCTTGCTGAAATACCTGCGTCCGCGGATCCCATATTCTCCGCGTACATCGTAACCCCGTTCCGCGAGTCGCTCGGCGCAACCATCGACAGCCCCCAGCGACGAGGCCTCCAGGAGAATATCGATGACCGGCTTCGACCGAAGGCCTGGAATGGCCGAGCTTCCAATGTGGTGAATGGCGCATGCCGCGCCACCCATCACGTCAGCGATCAGTCTCGCTTCAGTCTCATAGAGCGTCGCCCAGGAAGGATCGTGTCGGACTATTCGCTTCATGGGGTCCTGTCCCGAGTGGTGGTTTAGCGCCCAGGCGACAGCTTCGCCGCTCGCATAGTGCGCCTATCACGGGGCGTCAGAGCGAGCGCGCGGTCAGCCTCTCGCGCCCGCCACATAGCCGTCGATGACCCTTTCCAGCACGGTCATCGGCACACTGCCGCTTCCCACCACCGCGTCGTTGAAGGCCCGGAAATCGTAGCGATCGCCCAGCGCGGTCCGCGCCTGGTCGCGCAAGCGGTTGATGGCGCTGTGCCCGACCTTGTAGCCGCAGGCCTGGCCCGGCCAGGCGCAGTATCGATCGACCTCGCTGCGCACCTCCTCCGGTTTGGAGCCGTTCTCGCGCACGAAGAACTCGACGCCCTGGGCGCGGGTCCAGCGCTTGGCATGCAGCCCGGTGTCGACGACGAGGCGGCAGGCACGGAAGGCCAGCGACTGCAGATAGCCGAGGCGGCCGACCGGGAAGTCGTCATAGACGCCCAGTTCGTCCGCGATCTGCTGGGCATAGAGCGCCCAGCCTTCCGAATAGGCATTGAAGGCCAGCATCGAGCGGATCAGCGACTGGCGGAAGGTGTATTCGCCCTGCCAGACGTGGCCGGGGATGGCTTCGTGATAGGTGAGATCGGCCAGGTCGAACTTCGTGTGCAGCGCCGGCGTGCGCAGGTTGATCCAGAAGTGGCCGGGCTCGCGCCCGTCGATGGTGCCGGGACCGCCCGAGCCGCCCGGCGCGCCGTCCTCCACGTCGGGCGACACGCGCACGACCTCGAGGAAGCCGCGCACCGGATTGTTGAACGCGCGCGGAATGCGGGTGCGGATATCGGCGATGCGGTCTGCGATGAAGGCCATGATCTCGGCGCGGCCTGTGTCGCCGGCGGAGAACTGGTAGCGTGGATCGGACCCCAGCGCGGTCATCCGCGCCCCGACGCTGCCTTCCGTGTAACCGATGGAGCGCAGGATCGGGTCCATGCGGGCGTGCAGCGCGCGCAGCTCCTCGAGCCCCATCCGGTGGACCTCGTCGGGCGTCATGGTGGTGGTGCCCGCCCGCAGCGCCCAGGCGTAGTACTCCTCGCCCTTGGGCAGCTTCCAGACGCCGGCGTCGCTGTTGGTGCGGGACTGCAGCCCCTCCAGTGTGGCGATCTGGCGGTCGAGCGCGGGCGCGATGCGCTGCTCGGCGATTCGCGCGGCATCGGCGGCGTAGCGCGGCGCCAGCTTCGCCGCGGCGGCCCGGGTCGCGAGCGAAGTGACGAGGCTCCACTGCGCGAACGGCACGGCGCGGCCGGCGCGCATCTGCTGCACCGTCTTGGCCAGCAGGAAGTCCGGCAGAAGCACGCCGCGCCCCGCGTCGGCCCGCACCCGCGCCGTCTCTCCGTCCAGCTGGCGGGCGTAGGCGTCCATGCGCGCCCGATAGGCGTCGGCGTCCTGGGCCGTCGTGGTTGAGTGGATGGAATCCAGGAACGACGGGATGTCGAAGAAGGCCCCGG
>JANNVY010000039.1:0-2843 GCA_031408375.1 Pseudomonadota bacterium
GGCCGTGGTCGGCTGCGTCGGCTTGGCGACGCCATCGCCATCGGACTCAGGCTTGGCCACGGAGGTGGTAGCGCAGTCGGCAGGCGACTTCTTGTCGACGGCCGCCGTGGCGGTTGCAGCGGCGGGCGCAGGGGTAGCCGCGCTTGCCGTGGAGGCGAGCGCGATGGCGGCGGCCACGAGGGCCAGGCCGGTAAGACGGATCATTTGTGGGGAGCTTTCTTATGCGCCTTCATCGTGGACCCGTTCGACCGGCGCCACAACATCACCCCGGTTGAGGGCTCGCGTGCGGAGAGCTTGGCCTTGCAGGCGCCTCGGTGCGCGGCTCATATGCGATCCAGGTAGAGTAAAGAGGCGCCGCATGGAGCCCGATCTGACGATCGAGCTGATCAACGCCACGGTCCAGATCGAGCAGCCCCTGCCCGACGGACGGCGCACGGTCGGCACGGGCTTCCTGGTCGAGGCGCCGGGGCCCGACGGCCGGCCGCGCACCATCCTGGTTACCGCCGCCCACGTCTTCGACCAGATGGCCGGCGACACGATCAGCGTCGGCTGGCGGTTCGCTGGCAGCGCCGGAGCCTGGCGCTACGCCCCCGCGCCCCTGGCCATCCGCGCCGGCGGCCAGGCGCTCTACACCAAGCATCCGACCTTCGACGTGGCGGTGATGCGGATTGCGGCCCCGACCGAGTTCGCCAACGCCGCAATCCCCCTGTCGTGGCTGGCCACTGAAAACTCCTTCGAGGAGTTCGGCGTTGGTCCCGGCGACGAAATGATGACCATCGGCTATCCGCTGGGCCAATCGTCCAACCGTGCCGGTTTTCCAATCCTGCGAACGGGACGGATTGCGTCCTACCCGCTCTTTCCCATTGCCCAGTTCTCGACTTTCCTGGTCGATCTCAGGGTTCTGGGCGGCAACTCCGGCGGGCCGGTGTTCATGACCGGCTACAGCCGTCGCAGGCCCGGCACCGAACAGGCCAGCGAGGCCTTCATCGCGGGCGTGTTGACCAAGCAGCTGGATCTCGAGATCGGCGTCGTCACCCACGCCGTTTATGTGCGCGAAGCCATCAGCCTGCTGGACGACCCAGGCCTACTGACGCGTCCGACGCCTACCCAGCCAGCGCGTCCGCCGTCAGGGCGTTGAGCATCTCGGCGCCCATGGCGACTTCCTGGGCGTGGGCGGCGGCGTGGGGCAGGACGGTGGAGGCATAGACCCGCAGCAGCTCGATCTTACCGTTCAGGAAGGCCGGATCGCCCTCCCCCGCGGCCAGCCTGCGGGCTGCGCCGAGGGCGCCGCGCGCCAGCATCAGGCCGCCAGCCATGTCTCCCATCAGCTTCAAGTAGGCGGCCGATCCGGCCAGCACGTCGGCCGGGGCGGCGCCCTTGCGTTCCAACAGCCAGCCGGTCGCCAGCTCGGCCGCCGTGGCTGCGGATTTCAGATAGGGGTAGGTCGAAGCGATGCGTGGATCGCTGGACCCCTTCAGTTGCTCGGCGGCCCCCGCGGCTTCGGCGATCAGGCCGCGCGCCGCGGCTCCGCCATCGCCGGACAGTTTGCGCCCGGTGAGGTCCATGGCCTGGATACCGTTGGTGCCTTCGTAGATCGGGGTGATGCGGGCGTCGCGATAGTGCTGGGCGGCCCCGGTCTCCTCGATGAAGCCCATGCCCCCGTGAATCTGGACGCCGACTGAAGCGACCTCGCAGGCCATGTCCGTCGACCAGGCCTTTGCGATCGGCACCATGAGGGCCTCGTAGGCAGCGAACCGGGCGCGGTCCTCAGGAGACGCAGCGGTCCTGGCGAGATCGGCGGCGACGGCCGTCGACAGACAGATGCCGCGGGCCGCCTCGATGCGCGCCTTGGCCACGGCGAGCATGCGGCGTACGTCCGGGTGATCGAAGATCGGGGCCGACGCCTCACCTGACCACGCCGAGCGGCCCTGACGGCGGTCCAGCGCATAGGTCAGCGCCTGCTGGTACGCGCGCTCGGCGATGCCGACGCCCTCAACGCCGACCGCCAGGCGGGCCGCATTCATCATGATGAACATGTGGGCCAGGCCCTGGTTGGGCTGACCCACCAGCTCGGCGGTCGCGCCCTCGTAGGACATGACGCAGGTCGGCGACGCGTGGATGCCAAGCTTGTGCTCGATGCCGACGGGACGGAAGTTGTTGCGGTCACCCAGCGACCCGTCTTCCTTCAGCAGGATCTTGGGCGCCAGGAACAGGGATATCCCCTTGGATCCCGCCGGTGCGTCAGGCAGGCGGGCGAGCACCAGGTGGACGATGTTGTCACTGGCGTCGTGGTCGCCCCAGGTGATGTATATTTTCTGGCCGTTCAGCGCATAGGTCCCGTCGCCGTTGGGAGTTGCGGTGGTGCGCAGGGTGCCCAGGTCCGATCCCGAATGGGGCTCGGTGAGCACCATCGCCCCGGTCCATTCGCCGCTGACCAGCCTGGACAGGTAGACATCCTTCTGGCGCTCGGAGCCGACCGTCTGCAGGGCCTCGATCGAGGCGATGGACAGCATCGGGCACAGGCCGAAGGCCATGTTGGCGGCGTGGAAGGTCTCGTAGGACGCCAGCTCCAGCGCCTTGGGCAGCCCCGCCCCGCCGTGGTCGGCCTCAGCGGCCAGCCCGGTCCAGCCGCCGGCGGCGAACTGGCGATAGGCATCGGCATAGCCGGGCGCGGCGGTCACGGCGCCATTGGCGTATTTGGCGCCCTGCTGGTCCCCCGACCAATTGATCGGCGACAGCACTTCCTCTGCGAACTGGCCGGCGGCGGTCAGCACCGCCTCCATGGTCTCGAGATCGAAATCCGGGAAGGCGCCGATCAGGCGCTCGACCCCGGCGGCTTCCAC
>JANNVY010000040.1:0-2303 GCA_031408375.1 Pseudomonadota bacterium
GATGCGGCCCTTGTCGAGATCGTAAGGGGTCATCTCGACGGTGACCCGGTCGCCGACCAGCGAGCGAATGCGGTTCTTGCGCATCCGGCCCGCCGTGTAGGCGAGCACGGTGTGGTCGTTGTCGAGCTTCACGCGGAACCGGCCCTCGGGGAGCAGTTCCTCGATCACGCCTTCGAACTCGATGAACTCTTCCTTGGCCAACTTAGTCGGCCGGGGTCAGGTTCACAGCGGCTTCCTTGCCGCTGCGGCGGTCAGCTTCCATCTCGAAGTTGACGCGCTGGCCTTCATCGAGCGTGCCGATGCCGGAGCGCTCGACCGCCGTGGCGTGGACGAACACGTCCTTGCCGCCGCCGTCCGGGGCGATGAAGCCGTAGCCCTTCGTGGTGTTGAACCACTTCACAGTTCCCGTAGCCATCATTGACTCCTAGTTGACGGGACTGGCCTTCGTGAACGTCACGAAAGCCATCGAGTCTGGAGAAGTAGGCCAGCGTCAGGCGACGGGTCGGCAATACAGGCTTCAGAGGTCGACGATCGGCCATATAGGGCCTTGCAGCGCGGTTGTCTAACCTGCCTTGGCGCCGGTATATGACCGCCCCTTTCTCGACCGGCGCTCGACGTTGCCTTCGCCCCGGTCCAAAATCCAAGCACATGAAGTTTCTCGATCAGGCCAAGGTCTTCATCCAGTCCGGCACCGGCGGTGGCGGCGCTGTGTCCTTTCGCCGCGAGAAATTCATCGAGTACGGCGGACCCGACGGCGGCGACGGCGGCAACGGCGGCGACGTCTGGATCGAGGCGGTTGAGGGGCTGAACACCCTGATCGACTACCGCTACCAGCAGCACTTCAAGGCCCAGACCGGCATCCACGGCATGGGGCGCAACCGCCACGGGGCCAAGGGCGAGGACATCGAGCTGCGCGTGCCGGTCGGCACCCAGGTCTATGAAGAGGACCACGAGACCCTGCTGGCCGACCTGGCCAACGCCGGCGACCGCTACCTGCTGGCCAAGGGCGGATCGGGCGGCTGGGGCAACGACCGCTTCAAGTCGTCGATCAACCGCGCGCCCGCCAACGCCAATCCGGGCCTGCCGGGGATCGAGAAGTACATCTGGCTGCGGCTCAAGTTGATCGCTGACGTCGGACTGGTGGGTCTGCCCAATGCCGGCAAGTCCACCTTCCTGGCGGCCACCAGCGCCGCCAAGCCCAAGATCGCCGACTATCCGTTCACGACCCTGACGCCGAACCTGGGCGTGGTCGACCTGTCGACCAGCGAGCGCTTCGTCATCGCCGACATTCCCGGAATCATCGAGGGCGCCTCGGAAGGCGCCGGTCTGGGCACCCGCTTCCTGGGCCACGTCGAGCGCACCGCGGTGCTGCTGCACCTGATAGACGCCACCGGCGATGACCCCGTCGCGGCTTGGCGCACCATCCGTGGCGAGCTGGACGCCTACGGCGAGGTGCTGGCCTCCCGCCCCGAGTTCGTGGCGCTGAACAAGATGGACGCGCTGGACGCGGACCTGCGCGACATGGTCTGCGCCGACTTCGAGGAAAAGACCGGTATCAAGCCGCGCCGCATCTCCGGCGTCTCCGGCGAAGGGGTCACCGCCCTGCTGCGCGAGGCCTGGAAGATGGTGCGCCGCCAGCGGGCCATCGAATCCGGCGTGCCCTACGAGGACGACGAGGAGACCGTCGATCCGGCGGCCACCTCGGAGGCCTGGCGGCCGTGAGTGCTCCCCGCTTGCCGGTGAAGCCCGGCGACCGTGTCGGCCTGTTCGGCGGTTCCTTCGACCCCGCCCACGACGGCCATCGGCACGTGGCGGACCTGGCGCTCCAGCACCTGAAGCTCGACCGGGTGATCTGGCTGGTCACCCCGGGCAACCCGCTGAAGGACGAGACCCACCTGACCCTGCCCGCGCGCATGGCGGCGGTGAAGGCGCTGGTGGACCCTGAGACCATGATCGCCTCGGACATCGAGGCGCAACTTGGCACCCGTCCGACCATCGACCTGCTCCACCGCCTGACCGCCATCCACCCGGACGTGCAGTTCGTCTGGATCATGGGCTCGGACAACCTCGAGAGCTTCCCGAAGTGGCGGGCCTGGCGCGAGATCACTGCGCTTGTGCCCATCTGCGTCGTGGCTCGGCCAGGCTTCGAGCACGCCGACGAGACCAGCGAATTCGCCCGCACCTACCCCGGCGCCCGTCTGCCACTGAAAGACGCCGCGTCCCTGCCGGGCTCGACACCGCCCGCCTGGGTCTGGATCCCGGGGCCGCTGCATCCGGCATCGTCGACGGCCATCCGCAAGGCG
>JANNVY010000041.1:0-2460 GCA_031408375.1 Pseudomonadota bacterium
ATCAAGATCCCGTTCTTCCACAACAACGACGATTTCGACGAGGTCCTGTTCTACCACGCCGGCGACTTCTTCAGCCGCGACAACATCGACGCCGGCATGATGACCTTCCACCCGTCGGGCTTCACCCACGGGCCCCACCCCAAGGCGCTGAAGAACATGCTGGTCCAGACCAAGGACGCCACCGACGAGTACGCGGTGATGATCGATACGCGCGACCCGCTGGACGTGGGCGACGGCGCGGCCGGCGTGGAGAACCACGGGTACGTGGATAGCTGGAAGACGCCGGGGTGAAGTTGCTGCTCCGCTTCCTGCGCAGGTCGGCTGTGGGCCTGGTGATTATGGTCCCGTTGGCCATTTTCATCTGGGCGATCACAGGTCGCGATACGGGTTGGACGCACGATGGATTGGGGCTGGTCGCATACTTGATCGTTGCCGGAGCCGTACTGTTTGGGATGACGGAGCTTGTAAGGGGGACCGTGGAGCGCAAACGTCCAGGCGCCACGAGGACCGGTATTTTCATCCGTTCGTTCGCGGGCCTCCTCCTGGTTCTCGCGCTTTGCTGGGCTTTCTCGGCAGGGCTTTTGATTTGGACCTACGGGTACGAAGTGGTGGCATCGGTCGACGCCACCCGTGAAATCGTCGCTGCTGCGGTTTTCACTGTCGGCCTGAGCGTCTCGCACGCGGTCCAGCAGACCTTCTTCCCGAAATCCACCTAGCAACGCCCTTCTCCGGAGGAGAAGGAGGGCCCCGCGCAATCGGAGCCGCAGGCGGAGATTTCTTGCGCGGGAGGTTGAGGAGTAACCGGGACCTTGGCCGGCGTGCTGGTTCCCCCTCACCCTCCAGCGTGGGCCTGCACGGGCTTTGCCCGTTCCGGCACGCTGGGGCCTCCCTCTCCTCCGGAGAGGGAGGCCTCCGCAAAAATCCGCAGCCGACAGACAAATCGACTCCTGTTATTGATGGGATTGCAACCACACTTCGGTAAGTGGGTTCACAGGGAGACCAGCTTCGCCGGTGCGTCGTTCCACGCGTCGCCGGCCCAGAGGGGAAGTGGAGAGACCATGACTGTCGCGACCACGACAGGATTTGCGGCCCTCGCGGCCGCCTTGGCGCTGGCGGCCCTGCCAGCGCTTGCCGAGACCGTGCCGGCCGTGCCGGACTACCTTTTCCGCGCCCCTGAACAGCAGTGGGTGATGGGGGCGAGCCTGGGCCAGCCCGGGGCTGCCTGCCAGCCGGAGCAATGCGAGGCGGGCTATCGCTCCGGCGATCTGGTGCTTTCGGTGACCCGTACCCCCGGAGTCATCCGCGCGGTGGCCGGCGTGCGCGGTTGCGCGGCAGTCTCCTGGCACCTGATCCAGCCCTCGTCGCTGGCCGGTCTTTCGCCTGCGGACCAGTACGGGGTGATCGCCCGCGCCGCCCAGAGCGCCGCGCGCTTGGCGCGTTCGCGCTGTTCGCCCGGCGTCAGCGACCTGATCGACACCGGGTCGCTGTACGTCATCGTGCCGCCCTACGGCTGGCCTGGCTGATCAAAGGGGCCCGCGCGCGCCCTGAAGCGCCCGCCCGGGCCGTTTGCGCCTTCCCCCGCGACGGAATCCCGGCACAGTCCGGGCTCCGGCCATGACCGGCGGAGGGACGGCGTCCGATGTTTCAACAACTCGCCGACCTGGTCGCCACGGTCTTGATGACGGCGGTGGTCGCCTGGTGGGCGACGCTGCTGATGCTGTTCGTCGGCGCCAATTCCAGCCGCGGCTGGTCGATCGTGCTGGGAGCGGCGCTCGTCGCCCTGGTGGGGGCCTGGGCCAATTCCACCGAGCCGATGGGCTGGCCGATTCACTGGAGCGACGTGCAGGCGCGGCTGCTGGCGGCCTTCCTCGCGGGCGGCATCGGCATGGCGGGGGCCGCCCTGTGGCGTCGGTTCCGGCCGCCGCCCGCGCCCGCGCCTTGACAGATTCGACGCGCGGGCCACCTTGGCTGCCGTCGGTCCGGAGAGTTGTCATGAACAGGGTGTTGAACCTGCGGCGTGCATTCGCAGCGTTCGCGCTCACCTGCTCGGCGACCATCTCGGCGCAGGCCCAGACTACCCCGCCGCCCCCGACGCCTGCCCTCGGCGCGAGGCCGACGGCCGAGGATACGATCGCGGTCCAGTGCACCGTCGCCGCCGCCGCCGCGCTCAGTGACTGCGCCATCGTCGCCCCTGAACGATTGACCCCGACCGAACAGGCCCGCGTCCTGGCCCGCGCCGCCGCCTCGACCTCCGATCCCGGTCTGCAGGTCGGCGAGCGGCGCACCTTCGGCATCGTCGAGGGGCTGCGCGATTTCAACAATCCGCCCAGCATCGCGCCCCGTCTGGCGCTGGTGCGCGAGGAGCCGCTGGTCGGCGTCGGCGCCTGCGTGTGGAGGGAAATCGGCGTGCGTGGCCAGACCGTCGTCACCGGCACCATGCGCTCGGGCGCCAGCATGCAG
>JANNVY010000042.1:0-2001 GCA_031408375.1 Pseudomonadota bacterium
ATCCTGATCGGGCTGGCGATCATCTGGTTCGGCGTGTCGCCCTACTGGGCCTTCTTCGCCATCCGTTCGGCGGCGCAGTCGAACGACGCCGGGCGCATGGCCGAGCTGATCGACTATCCCAAGGTCAAGCAGTCCCTGCGCGACCAGATCGATCCGGCGCACGCCGCCGGGCCGGCGCCCAACGTCTGGGAAGACCCGATCGGCGCCCTGCGGCGGTCGCTTGAGCCGCTCCAGCCTTCGCCCACCGCCGACAGCTTCCTGACGCCCCAGGCCGTCGCCGGCCTGACCATGGGCCGCGGGCGGGACTCCCGGAAGGCTGCGCCGCCGGTCGAGGCGCCGGACGATACCCGCGTGCTCGCCCGCCCCTACCCCGCCTACAGCTACTGGGGACCCAATACGGCGCGCCTGACCGTGCAGGATCCTGACGGCGGCGAGACCATGTTCACCTTTAGCCGCAAGGGGCTGGACTGGAAGCTCGTCCACATCGGTCTGCCGCCAAGGACTGACGGGACGACGGTTCCCGCGCCGAGCAGCGCGGCGCCTGCGCCGGCTCGGTAGGTTACCAGCGCCGGATACGCACCATGGTGGTGACGAAGAAGGCCGTGGACCAGCCAAGCATCAGCACGCCGTTGATGCCCTCGATGGCGCCCACAAGCTTCCAGTTCTGCGAGATGTGGATGTCGGTGTAGCCGATGGCGCCGTAGGAGATGGTCGAGAAATAGACCCCCTCGCGCAGGTTCTCGACCGCCCCGATCAGCAGATAGACGACCGCGTAAAGCCAGATCTCCAACCCGTGCAGGACGTAGAAGCCCAGCACTACGGCGGCCATCATCAGGCCCTTGCGCGAGATGTTCAGCGCGCCGTGTGGTCGGTGTCGGCCGACGTTGTCGACGAACCCTCGGAGAAAATGCAGCCCGACCCCGTGGATGGAAACGGTCGTGAGCACCATTACCGTGCTGAGGGCAAGCTCGTGGAGCATCCTATCCGGCCAGAATCGCCCGGATGGCATCGACGCCCGCCTGGGCCTTCGAACCATCCGGCGCGCCGCCCTGGGCGAAGTCCGGCTTGCCGCCGGCGCCCTGGCCGCCCATGGCCAGCACCGCCGCGCGCGCCAGATCCGCGGCGCTGAACCGGCCGACCATGTCTTCGGTCACCGCCACCGTCACGGCCGCCTTGCCGTCGCTGACGCCCACCAGGGCCACGACCCCGGAACCGACCTGTTTGCGGAAGTCCTCGGCAACGGGCCGCAGGGCCTTGCCGTCGACCCCGTCCAGCACCCGGCCGATGAAGCCCACGCCGTTGATGTCCTCGGGGCCCGACGCACCGGCGCCGGAACCACCGCCCAGCGCGAGCTGGGTCTTCGCGTCGGTCAGGGCCTTCTCGAGCGCCTTGCGCTCATTCACCAGCGCTTCGACGCGGGCGCCGACGTCGCCGACCTGCACCTTGAAGCGATCGGCCAGTTCACGCGCCACGCCCGCCTGCTCCAGCAGGTAGCGGCGGGCCGCCTCGCCGGTCAGGGCCTCGATGCGGCGGATACCGGCGGCGATGCCGCTTTCCGAGACGATCTTGAACAACGCAATGTCGCCCGTGCGACTCACATGGGTTCCGCCGCACAGCTCGACCGAGTAGGCGCCCTCGCCGCCGCCCAGCGGCTTGCCCAGGGTCAGGACGCGAACCTCGTCGCCGTATTTCTCGCCGAACAGAGCCATGGCCCCGGCCTCAATGGCCTGTTGCGGGGCCATCATCCTGGTTTCGGCGGGGAGGTTCTGGCGGATCACCGCGTTTACCTCGTCCTCCATCTTCGCGATCTGCTCGGGCGTCACCGGCTGGCCGTGGCTGAAGTCGAAGCGGATACGGTCGCCGTCGACCATCTGGCCCTTCTGGGTGACGTGCTCGCCCAGCACGTGGCGCAGCGCCGTGTGCAGCAGGTGGGTGGCCGAGTGGTTGGAGCGCGTCGCCAGACGGCGTTCCGGGTCGACCGAGAACTGCACCCGGTCGCCG
>JANNVY010000043.1:0-7001 GCA_031408375.1 Pseudomonadota bacterium
GCCGCCGAGAAGGTCTATGAGGCCGTCCAGAAGTTCGAGGACGCCCGCACCGCCGGCAAGACGTTGATGGAGGCCGCCAAGATCGCCGGAGGCCGTGTCGCAACCCTCCCCGCCCCGGTGACGGAGACCGGCCTGTTGCCCAATGGCCAACGCATCGGCGCCGCGAACCTCGACACGGTCTTCCAGGCCGCCTTCGCCCTCGCGCCCGGTGGGGAAAGCGACACCGCCGAAGAATTCGGCAATGGCGAGTATTTCGCCGTGAGGGTCGATCGCGTTATTCCCGCGGGCCTTCCGACCATCGCCAAGGACCGGCCGATGCTGGCCGGCGCCTGGATGGGCCGCGAGATAGACAAGCGAATGAAGGCCAAGGCCGAAGAACTGGCCCGCCGCATCAGCCGGGGCGAAAGCGTTGCGGCTGTGGCCGCCTCCGTCGGCGGCCAGATGCGCGCCGTACCAAACATGACGCGCCAACCGAACCCGGCGCTGGGCCCCTTGCTTCAAGAGATCTTCCTGCGACGCACGGGTGAAGCGTTCAGCGGCCGCCTACCGCCGCCGCAACCCAACGCGCCGGTCGCGCCCTATGCGGTCGGCCGAATCGACGCAATCCGCACCCCGGTCCCGGCCATAGCCGCGCGGGTAGTGGAGGCGCAACGCCCGCAGGTTTCGGATGCCATCACGCGCGACATGGCGCAGTTGGCAAGCGCCGCCGCGAAGCTGCGGATCAAGCCCAAGGTCCGGATGGAACGCGTGGACGCCGCCGTGGGCATCACCGAGGCCACGCCCGCGACGCCGGCCGGCAAGAAAAAGTGATCGTCGAACCGTTCGAGGACTTCGCTTCCTCCTACGACGCCGGCCGGCCCCAGGTTCTCACCGACCGGCTGGTCGATGATCTCGAGACTCCCATCTCGGCCTATCTGAAGCTTGGTCGACAGGGCGCCTATGCCTTCCTCTACGAATCCGTGGAAGGCGGAGCCTGGCGGGGGCGCTACTCGATCATCACGCTGAAGCCCGACCTCGTCTGGCGCTGCCGGGGCGACAGGGCCGAAACGGCTCGCGGGTTCGACGCTGTGGCGGCCGAGCACTACCAGGCCGAGTCCGGCGGCGCGCTGGATAGCCTGCGCGCCCTGCTCGACGAGTCGAAGATCGACTTCCCCGCGACCCTGCCGCCCATGGCCGCGGGGCTGTTTGGCGTTTTGGGCTACGACATGGTCCGGCTGGTCGAGCCGCTCGGGGAACCGAATCCTGACCCGCTCGACCTGCCCGACGCGGTCCTGGTTCGGCCGTCGGTGGTCGCGGTGTTTGATTCCATAGGCCAGGAAATCGTGCTCGCGACCCCGGTGCGGCCGTCGGGCGCAACGGCGCGCGAGGCCTATGACATCGCCGCTGCCCGGCTGGCGGCCGTGCGCGATGACCTGAAAGCGCCAATCCCGATGCCCGGCGAACCCTCACGGCGCGATCAACCGCCTTTCGAGCCCGGCCACACCCTTGAGAGTTACGGCGAGATCGTCGCGCGGGCCAAGGCGTACATCGCCGCCGGTGATATCTTCCAGGTCGTGCCCAGCCAGCGCTTCGAGGCGCCCTTCGACCTTGATCCCTTCGCCTTCTACAGGTCACTGCGCCGCACCAACCCCTCCCCTTTCCTCTTCTTCCTGAACTTCGGCGGCTACCAGCTGGCCGGATCGTCGCCCGAAATCCTGGTCAGGCTGCGCGACGACGAGATCACCATTCGCCCGATCGCCGGCACCCGCCGCCGCGGTGCGACCCCGGAAGAGGACCTGGCCCTGGAACGGGACCTGCTGGCGGACCCGAAGGAGCTGGCCGAACATCTGATGCTGCTGGACCTCGGACGCAACGATGTCGCTCGCGTCGCCAGCCCCGCCAGCGTGCGAGTGACCCAGAGCTTCACCGTCGAACGCTACAGCCACGTCATGCACATCGTCTCCAACGTCGTGGGCGCTGCCCCGGACGGGATCGACCCGGTCGAAGTGCTCCTCGCGGCCCTGCCCGCCGGCACGGTCTCTGGGGCGCCCAAGGTCCGGGCCATGGAAATCATCGACGAGCTGGAGACGGTGAAACGCGGCCTCGGCTACGCCGGCGCCGCCGGCTACATCTCCGCCAAGGGCGAGGTCGATACCTGCATCGTGCTGCGCGCCGCGCTGTTCAAGGACGGCCGCCTCTACGCCCAAGCCGGCGGCGGAGTGGTCGCGGACTCCGATCCGAAGGCCGAATACGAAGAGACCCTGCACAAGGCCGGCGCTGCCCGCCGCGCGGCCGAGGAAGCCTGGCGCTTCGAAGCAGTCGACGACCGCTAGGATTCCATCCCATCCGCCCGGATACCCTGCGGGGCCCCAGCGTCAGTCCGGTCGGAGTCGCGCGCGTGAAACCCGAACCGGACCCCCGGACCGATCCGCAGGTTGACGGGAAGGACCAGACTCTCGCGCCCGGACCTCCGCTCGCTCAGAAGAAATTCTCCAAATCCACTGTTGGCTTCGATTCGCCTCTTCGGTTAACTGGGCAGCCCGATTTTCCGGAGAACAGTCGCATGTTTGGGTTTGGTAAGGACAAGGACGGCAAAGGCGTATCTGGCGATGATCAGCTTGCCCCCGAGGTCGCGAAACGCTCGCAGACCTTTTCAGGGGCCGTCGGCGATCCGACCCCGGATGAGGCACTGGCCTTGCTCAAGGAAGGAAACCGCGCCTTCCTCACCGGACAGGGTGTCCTAGAACAGGTTTCGGCCGACGACCTCGACGAGGCTCTTCAGGCCGGGCAGAAGCCCTTCGCCGTCATCGTCGGATGCGCCGACAGCCGCACGCCGCCGACCATCCTGTTCAACCAGGGCCTGGGCCGGCTGTTCATCGTCCGCGTCGCCGGAAACACCCTGGACCGGCGCGGCGTCGCGTCCGTGGTCTATGCGGTCAAACATCTGAAGACGCCGCTGGTCGTGATCCTTGGCCACACCGGATGCGGCGCCGTCGCCGCCGCCGAGGCCGTCGTCGACGGGCGCGCGGAACTGGATCCCGCGCTTGAGGACATGATCACCCCGATTATCCCCGCGGTCCTGACGGTCCGCCACAGGGGAGCGCCCGATCTGGCCGTGGCCGCGGTGGAAGAAAACGCCTGCAGGGTCGCCAGGCGCCTGCGAACCCTTGAAAACGCGCTCGACGACGCGCTCGACACCGGCGGACTGAAGATCGTGGCTGCAGTGAAGGATCTGCGCACGGGCGAGGTTCGCTTCCTCGACTAGTCCCGGTAGCTGGACAGTCTGGAAGGTATCGCGGGCTATCCCTGCCACATCGGAGGGGTGCAGTCCCACACCTAGCCGCGAAATTGTCCCCGGATCAGGCGACCGTCGCGCTCGATGGTCACCTGCCACAGACGCGGCCGCTGCTGCAGGATGGACTGCAGTTGACGGGTATTGGATATCGGCTGGCCATTGATCTCGCGCACGATGTCGCCAGGCTTGAATCCGGCGGCGGCGGCATAGCCCCTGCCGGGCTTGGCGATAACGACACCCTTGCCGGCGAAGGGGTCCGCCCCGATCTCATCGGCGACCGCCGGCGAAAGATTGGCGATGGTGGCGCCGTTCAGGGGGCTGTCGCCGTCCAACAAGCGCTCGTCTCGGGGCGGATCGGCTGGAGGTGTTTCCAGGCGCACCCGTAGAGTTTTCGGCCGCCCGTCTCGCAGGACTGCAACCTCAACGCTCTCGCCCGGCCGCGCCGTGGCCACGCGATAGCCTACACTTGCGGGATCGTTGACGTCCTGGCCGCCGATGGCGGTGATGAGGTCGCCCTCCTGAAGCCCCGCCCGGGCCGCCGGGCCGCCGGCGTAGAGGTTGGTCACCAGAACGCCGTGCGGACGTGCCAAGCCAAGGCTGCGGGCGATGTCGGATGTCACCAGATCTGTTTTGGCTCCGAGCCAGGGCCGAACCAACACCTGACCGCCGCCAACCGCGGTCTCGACAACCCGTCGCACCATCGCGGCCGGAATGGCGAAACTCACACCCGACGAGGTTCCCGAACGGGACAGTATGAAGGTCGGCACGCCCACCAAGTCCCCGTCCATGTCCACCAGCGCGCCGCCCGAGTTGCCCGGGTTGATGGCCGCGTCGGTCTGGATGAAGGCCGAAGCATCGCCGCCCGACGGGTCGGCGGTGCGATTCAGCGCCGAGATGATGCCGTTGGTCACGGTCTGCCCGATGCCAAACGGATTGCCGATGGCAAGGACCAGATCGCCGACCTCCAGGTCCTCCTTGTCGTCGATCGGCAGGACGGGCAACCGCTCACCGCGGGTGTCGATCTTGAGGACCGCGAGATCGGTGCGGGGATCCGCCAGTAACACCCGGGCTTCGAATTCCCGCCGATCAGAGAGCACGACCATAAACTCCTGGCCGCCCTGGACCACGTGGTTGTTGGTCACGATGACCCCGTCAGCGCGCACGAGCACGCCCGAACCCAGTGACTGCTCAACCCGTCCGCGCGGCGCGCCACGGCCGTACATCTCGAAGAAGGGATCGCGCTGGCGTACCAGCCGACGTGCGTAGACGTTTACCACCGCCGGACCGGCTTGCCTCGCCACAGGCGCGAACGACGACTTCATGGCGGCGGCGTCCGACGGCGGGCGGCGAGTCGGTTCGACAAGTCGCTCCTGGGCCTGGCTAGTGACAGGCGCATTGCACGCGGCGAGGACTGCAAGAAGGGGCAGGAAGAAGCGGGTGATCTTGTTCATGGACCTGCAGATAGGGTCAGCGGTTGCAGCCGCCAAGCTCGGCCAAGTTTGGGACCGCAATGGGGCGCCACATTTCAATCGGGAAGCCAGGGGGCCTGCCGGTGGATGTCACGCCTGGCCCGACTGGCGAGTTCGGGGCGTCAGGACGCCCTCGCCGGGGCGCAGGACGGGTCCACAGCGCGAATCCCGGCCTCGCTGCCAAGCGGCATGAACAAAGCTTGGGCCGCTATCGCAAACCACCAATTGCCAGCGGCCCGGATTGCGGCCATGAAGCGCTCCGGCCCGTTTTCGAACGGGCCTTTTTTCCGGCGCGCGACACGCGGCCGTCCTAGCGGAGAACGAACGCGTGAGCGCTGTGCTCGAAGCTGAAAATCTCACCAAGACCTACGGCGCCGTAAAGGCGCTGGACGGCCTTAGCTTGTCTGTTCCCCCCGGCGGCGTCTACGGCGTGCTGGGCCCGAACGGCGCGGGCAAATCCACCCTCTTCCGCATCTGGCTGGGCCTCATCCGGCCGACCGAGGGCGAAGCCAAGGTCATGGCCGGCATCGCCGGGCGCGATCCCAAGGCCGCGCGTCGCGCCGGCTCGATGATCGAGACCCCGCGCTTCCCGCCCTTCCTGACCGCGCGCCAGGTCTTGGTGATGCTGTCCAAGGCCTCGGGGCTGAAGAACAACGCCGACCAGATCGAAAGCCTGCTCGACCGGGTGAACCTGACCGCCGACGCTGACCGCAAGGTCAAGGGCTTCTCGGTCGGCATGGCCCAGCGCCTGGGCATCGCCGCAGCGCTGCTGGGCAAGCCCGAGCTGCTGATCCTGGACGAACCGACCAGCGGCATGGACCCGGCCGGCATCAACGAGATGCGCAACCTGATCCGCTCGCTGGCCGACAACGACGGCGTCACGGTCGTCCTGGCCAGTCACCAGCTCGCCGAGATCCAGCGCGTCTGCAATCGGGTCGCCATCCTCGACCACGGCCGCCTGGTTTCCGAAGACACCATTGAAGAGATGGTCTCGGGCCACGTCTCGCACCTGCGCATCATCGGATCGCCCGCCGCGGCCATCATGAAGGTGCTGGGCAAGAAGGGGGCGAAGGACGGCGACGCCGTGCTCGCGCGCATCGACCGCAAGGATGCGCCGGACCTGATCCGAAAGCTGGTCAGTGAAAAGGTCAACATCACCGAGGCCAAGTGGGTCGGCGGCGATCTCGAAAAAGTCTTCCTCCAGCAGACGGGAGAGCCCCGTGCTCAGTGACGCGATCTCCTCCGAAGCTTACCGGCTGTGGCGCAACAAGACGGTCCTGTTCTGGGCCTTCCTGTTCGTGCCCTTCATGGCCTTCGGTTTCGACTTCCTGACGGAAGGCTTCCTCAAACCGGCGATGATGCAGGGGATGCCCATCCCCAAGCCTGACTTCGCCAAGCTGTTCCTCGGCAAGCTGAGCGGCGCGGGCGGGTTCATGACCATCGCCTTCGTCATTGTCGGCGCCTCGATCATCTTCGCCGCTGACTACCGCTGGGAAACCTGGCGGCTGATGGCCCCGCGCAACAGCCGCGTGAACCACATCCTTGGCAAGCTTGCCGTCCTGACCGGCGTCAGCCTGATCACCCTGATCCTGGTCACCCTGTTCAGCTTCTTCGGCAACTGGGCCGCCACCCTGGTCAACCACGCCACGGCCACGACGCCGCCGGCGCCGGTGGAATGGGGTCTTTACGCGATCGTGGTCGTCTGCCTGCTGTTCACCACCCTGCTGCAGGTGCTGGTGGCGACGGGCGTGGTGGCGCTGTTCGCGGTCATCACCCGATCGATCGTCGGCTCCATGCTGGCGGGCCTGGCGATCTACACCTTCATGATCGTCGCCCTGCTCACCGCCCAGCAGGTGGTCACCGGGGCTGATCCCCTGCACCCGGACCTGTGGCGCTTGTTCCTGTGGCCCGAGTACTCGGCCCAGCTCCTGATGCTGCACATCGGCGGCAAGGCCATGAACGGCCAGCAGATGATCGAGCCGAACCTGGCGCTGGCGGCCCTGGCCGCCCTGTTGACCTGGATCGTGGCCGCCTACGGCGCCGCCGCGACCCTGTTCCAGCGGCAGGACCTGTCCAAGGAATAGTCTCTTCTATTCACGACTGACGAATGGGAAGGGCCGCCCGCAGGGGCGGCCCTTTTCGATTCGGCGGGATGGTCACAACGAAAAGGGCGGCGCCCGTTGCCGGGCCCCCCCCATAAAATACCGCGGAGTAGCGAAGCCAAGGCCACCGCGCCGCAGGCGCGGTTGGGGACCGGG
>JANNVY010000044.1:0-12995 GCA_031408375.1 Pseudomonadota bacterium
CTGGAATCACGCCCGGATCGTGGCAATTCTCACGGTTTCGTGATCACGATTTGATCGCCCGATAACCGCCCTGAAGCTCTTACAGAGTCGGGGCTGCGGCTTGCAGCGCAAGGCATGGCGTTCGTGATCGAAACCTGATCCGCGCCTGTTACGCAGGATGGCGGAAATCAGGCGGCGGCTTCCATGGGCGTGGCCGCCAGGGCCTCTTCAAGTTCCAGGAAGCTGGGCTGGGCCGTGGACGGCACGGAGCCCCGGCCGATCTCGACCGAAATCTGGGCGGCGTTGCCGTGCAGGTGGGCGACCAGGACCGACTGGATGATCTTGTAGAACTGGCCGTCCTCGTCGATGACTTCCGTCAGGCGCGTGGCCATGGGGCCGACGATGCCGTAGGCCAGGAACACGCCGAGGAAGGTGCCGACGAGGGCGCCGCCGATCATGCCGCCGAGGACCTCAGGCGGCTCGGTGATGGCCCCCATGGTCTTGATGACACCCAGCACGGCGGCGACGATGCCCAGCGCCGGCAGGGCGTCGGCCATGCTCTGCAGGGCGTGGGCCGGGGCCTGGGCCTCGTGGTGGTGCTTCTCCAGCTGCTTTTCCATGGCGTCCTCGATCTGGTGAGGATCCTCCAGGTTCATGGTCATCATCCGCAGGGTGTCGCAGATGAAATCCAGGGCGAAGTGGTCCTTCACGATCTTGGGGAAGCGGTTGAAGATCGAGGAGTCGTGGGGCTTCTCGATATGGCTTTCGAGCGCGATGACGCCCTTGGACTTCATCGTTTTGGTCAGCAGAAAGAGCAGGGTGAGCAGGTCGCGGTAGTCCTGGGCCTTGAACTTCGGTCCCCCGAAGATGCGCCCGAAACCGCCCAGGGTGCCCTTGATGGTGGAGACCTTGTTGCCGATCAGGAAGGCGGCGATGGCCGCGCCGAAGATGCACATCAGCTCGTGGGGCAGGGCGTGCAGGATGACGGCCATGTTGCCGCCGGCCATGAGATAGCTGCCGAAAACCATGGCGAAGAGCAGCACGATGCCGATGATCTGGAACATGAAGTGACGCCGCCCGACGGATGGTTAATTCGGCGCGAGCATGGGCGTGAATGCTTAAGGGGGCGTTGCCGTAGCAGGCCTCCTTCTCGCTTGCGAGAAGGCAGGGACCCGCCCCGGACCCCGGCGCATGCCGGGGGTAGGGATAGCGGGGGGAAGAGCCACAGCATGAAGCGCGACGGTGCGGCCGCCGGGTTTGTTCGAGGGGCTGGCTCTACCTCCACGCAAGGACCTTCGCGCTTCGCGCTCCGGTGCGTGGGTTCCCTCCTTTTCACAAGTGAGAAGGGTCAAATTCCATGCCGCTCCAGATACCCCAGCGCCAACATCACATGCGCCCGCACCCCGACCTCGAGCGCTGGCTCATAGGTGTCGAAGTAGGGCGAGTGGTTGGGCGGGGCGTCGGCCTGGGAGACGCCAGGCGGGGTGACGCCGAGGAAGACGAACACGCCCGGAATCCTTTGCTGGTAGTAGCTGAAGTCCTCCGAGACGGTAGTCGGCAGGATGGCGTTGTCGACCATGTTGTCGGCGCCGGCCGCCGCCTGCAGGTCGCCCAGGATCTCGTTGGCCAGGGACGGGTCGTTGACCGTGACCGGGCCGCTCTCGACGAAGGAGACGTCGGCGACCGCGCCCCAGGTTTCGGCGATGGCCTTTGCGGTGCGGGTGATGCGGGCCTTCACGTCGGTGCGCTGGGCCGCGTCGAAGGTGCGCAGGGTTCCCGTCAGGGCCGCCTCTTCGGGGATGATGTTGTAGCGAACGCCGGCGTTGAAGGTGGCGATGGTCAGGACCAGGGGGATGCGCACGTCCATCTGGCGCGAGGCGATGGCGTTGAAGGCGGTGACGATCTGGGCGCCGACCGAGACGATGTCGATACCTTGCCAGGGCCAGGCGCCGTGGGTCTGCTTGCCCTTCAGCTTGATGTGGATCTGGTCGGCGGCGGCCATCAGGGGCCCCGGTCGGTACCAGAGGGTATTGGCCGGCTGCTTCAGCGAGTGGATGCCGAAGATGGCGGTGGGCGCCGGATTGGCCAGCGCGCCCTGGGCGATCATCAGGTCGGCGCCGCCCTCCTGACCGGCCGGCGGGCCTTCCTCAGCGGGCTGGAAGATGAAGACGATCGTGCCGGGGATGTCGGCCTTCATCCCGGCCAGCACCTCGGCTGCGCCCATCAGCATGGCGACGTGGCCGTCGTGGCCGCAGGCGTGGGCCACGCCCACCGGCTGGCCGTTGTAGGTGGTGGTGACATTCGACGCGAAGGGCAGGCCGGTCTGCTCCGTCACCGGCAGGGCGTCCATGTCGGCGCGCAGGGCGACCACGCCGCCGGGCTTGCCGCCGCGCAGGACGCCGACGACGCCGGTTACGCCGACCCCGGTCCGCACCTCGAAGCCCAGTCGCTTAAGATGATCGGCGACGATCTTGGCGGTGCGCGTCTCGGAATTGGCCAGCTCGGGGTGCTGGTGGAAGTCGCGGCGCCAGGCCACGACCCTGGGCTGGGCCTTCGCGGCGGCGGCGCGGATAGCCTCGACCTGACCTTGGTCAAGGGCGTATGCCGAAGGCGCGGTCGTCACCGAAAGCATGGCCGCGAGCCCCGCGACCAATCCGAACCTGTTGAATCCACGCATGCCTGAAGTCCCTTCGGCCGACCCGCCGCACCATGCAGCGCCCCGCCGCGCGCCTCAAGCCAAGAAAGGCGCGGCGACGGCGAAGGCTCCCGTGAGGGCCGACCCGCCGGGGCTCTCGCCCCTCGCGCTTGGGCTGGTATTCGCCGCCCTGATGACGACGGCGGCCGGGGGCAACGCCCTGGTCACGGTCATGCCCGCCATCGGACGCGAGCTCGGGGTATCGGACACCCTGATCGCGTCGGTGTTCTCGCTCTCGGCGCTGTTCTGGACCCTGACTTCTCCCTTCTGGGCCGAACAGTCGGACAGGCGCGGCCGCAAGCCGATGATCCTTCTGGGGCTGGCGGGCTTCACCGTCTCGATGTTGCTGTTCGGGATCGTGGTGCTGGCCGGCCTGGCCAAGCTGGCTGTGCCGATCATGATCCTGGCGGGGATGGCCGTGGCGCGGTCGGTCTACGGCCTGATCGGG
Organism: Pseudomonadota bacterium; assembly: GCA_031408375.1. Taxonomy (GTDB): domain Bacteria; phylum Pseudomonadota; class Alphaproteobacteria; order Caulobacterales; family Caulobacteraceae; genus JAEZEZ01. The sequence continues at coordinate 3,123 of JANNVY010000044.1, forward strand.
GCCGCCGCCAATCCCGCCGCCCAGGCCTATGTCGCCGACCGCACCAGCCGCCACCAGCGCACCGGATCCATGGCGTTGCTGGCCTCGGCCTTCGGGCTGGGAACGATTGTCGGCCCGGCGCTGGCGCCCTTCTTCGTCCTGCCGGGCGTCGGGCTGGCGGGGCCGATGTTCGCCTTCGCGGCCATGGGCCTGATCGTCATGCTGCTGATCTGGCGCTACCTGCACCACGGCGACTTCACGCCGGACGCCAGGGGCGAGCGGCCGACGCGGGCGGCGGCGCCCCACATCGGCATCTGGAGAGACCCACGCGTCGCGCCCTTCCTGATCTACGGCCTGGTCATGGGGTCGGCCCAGGCGCTGAACACCCAGGTGCTGGGCTTCCACATCATCGACGCCCTGGGCGAGAGCCCGGCCAAGGCGCAGGCCTTCATCGGCATCGCCATGTTCGCCGGCGCGGCGGCGGCCCTGATCGCCCAGTGGGGCCTGATCCGCATGCTGGACCTGGGGCCCAAGGAGCTGATGCGGTACGGGGCGGCCCTGGCGGTGGCCGGCAATGTGCTGCTGATGGTGGCGCCCAGCTACTTCTCGGTGGTGATCGGCTACGCCCTGCTGAGCCTGGGGTTCGGGTTCACCCGGCCAGGCTTCACCGCCGGCGCATCCCTGGCGGTGAAGGCGCACGAGCAGGGCGCGGTCGCCGGGGTCGTGGCCTCGATCAACGGCGCCTGCTGGCTGGTGGCGCCGGTGCTTGGGGTGGCGCTCTACGAGTGGGAGGGTTTCGCGCCCTACCTGATGAACGTGGCCGCTCTTGCGGCGCTGGCCTGGTACGCTTGGACGAACCGTACGCTGAGCGCCGCCGGGGTCGTGGCCGTGGACCAGCCGACGCCGACGCCGGGCGAGCCGGTCTAGCCTCCGCTCTGGCCGATCAGCGTGCTGATCAGGCCCGTGGTCAGGTAGCCGTCGGGAATCTGGCGGTTGGCGCGTTGCCAGGCCTTCAGCGCATTGCGCGTATCCGGCCCGATCTTGCCGTCCGCGCCCTTGGTGTCATAGCCGAGCGCCGTCAGCGCCCGCTGGGCGGCGGCGACGTCGTCGATGCGGAAGCGGGTCTCGGCGGGCCAGGGCTTCGAGGGTCCCGGCTTGCCCATAAGCCGGTCGGCGACCAGGCCCACGGTCATGGCGTAGTGGGGCGAGGTCACCGAACCATTGTAGCGGCGGATGACGAAGTGGTTGGGCAGGGCCAGATAGGCCGGCCCGCCGGCGCCGGCGGGCAGGATCAGCACCGCCTGGGCCCGGGCGTCGGCGGCCGACCAGGGCTGGCCGTCAGTGCGGCGAACGCCCATCCGCTCCCAATCCGCCGGTGGCCGGGCGGGGCCGTCGACCAGCTCCCAGTCGAAGCTTGCGGGCAGACTGACTTCCTGGTGCCAGCCTTCGCCGGGGCGCCAGCCGTCGCGCTTGAGCAGGGCGGCGGCGGAGTTCAGCGCATCGCGGGCCGAACCGCGCACATCGATCCTGCCGTCGCCGTCTCCGTCGACCGCCAGGTTGAGGATGTGGGTCGGCATGAACTGGACCTGGCCCACGGCCCCGGCCCAGGAGCCGCGCAGCTCGGCGCGGGTCAGCTTGCCCTGGTCGATCGCCTTCAGCGCCGAGACGAGATAGGCCTCCATGTCGTTGCGGCGCGCGGCGGTGCGGTCGGGCGAGGCGCGCTGGCTGAGCGCGGCCAGGGTCGCCAGGGTGTTCACGACGTCGAAGTTGCCGGTGTTGCCGCCCAGGTCCGATTCCTGGCGCCAGATGCCGACCACGATCTCGGCCGGCACGCCGTAGCGGCTGGGGATTTCCGAAAGCCAGGGCGCGCCCGCCATCTTGGCCCGCGCCCGCGACACGGTGCCTTCGCCGGTGTCGCGCTGGATGTAGAGGCCGGCCGAGGTCGAGTATTCCGGCTGGGACTGGTCAAGGCGCAGCGCATCGGTCTCGACGCGCAGATTGGCGGTCTCGCGCTCGGCGGTCTCGCGGCGAACGCCGGAGGCCACCGCGCGCTGGATGAAGCCCGCGCGCCAGGCCTGCAGCGCCTGGGCCTCGCCCCCGGTGCTCCCGGGATTCAACACCGTGTAGGGGACGGGCGCCGACGGGGTCGACGGCTGCACGTCCGAGGCCATAACCAGATAGGCGCTGGCGCCGATCGGCGGCAGGTCGGCGCGCGCCCCGGCGGGTTCGCTCACCATGGACGCGGGATGGGCGCAGGCCCCGAGGGCGAGAATGAGCAAGAGACGCAATTTCATGGCTCCCAACCTAACCGCGCTACGGCCAAGCCTTCAATCACAAGCCCGCTATATTGGTTAAGGACAAGAAGCTTTTCCAAGGCGGCCGCGCCTAGCCTTGGGGCGGCAGCGGCTTGGTGCAGTAGTTGAAGAAGCCGTCCAGGGCGGCGCCCCCCGCGGCCTTGGCCGTCATCACTGTCACGGCGCCCTCTTCGTTCATGGTCAGGGTGCGGGTCGCGCGCAGGGCCGCGAACACCGGATGGCCCGCGGGCGCCGAGGCGTCGGCGTCGAAGGTCGCGCTGTGGCTGCCGGAGTTCAGGGTGGCCTTGTGCGGATAGCCCCAAGACATCTCGACCTTGGCCGAGTTGGGCAGGCATGACAGGTGGAACAGGCTGACTCCCTCCGCCAGGTCACCGTCGCCGAAGTCCAGGTCGGCCGAGCCGCCGTGGGTGTTAAAGCTCCAGTCGTAGGCAGCGGGGACCTCGGTGGTGCTGGTCACCGCCGGTGCGCCCGGCGGCGTCGCGGCGGGTGTCGGCTCGGCGGGTGCGGCCTTCTGGGCACCGGGCTGGCAGGCGGCGAGGCCGCAGACGGCGGCGAGGACGAGGGCGGTACGCATGCTGAAACTGGCTCCGGGCCTAGTTGGACGGGTTGGTGCAGAACTGGAAGAAGGCCTTGACGGCGACCCTGCCCGGCGACTTGCCGACTATGTCTACTCGGTAGGGCATCATGGCAGTCAGGGTGCCGGTCGCTCGGAGGCCCGCCATAACAGGGTGGTCGGCCGCGACTGAGCTGCCGGATGTGAACTCCGCCGATTGGCCATTGGAGATCAGCGTCGCCGGCCTCTGTGCTCCCCAAGACGGCGCAACCTGGTTGGAGTTCCGTCGGCACTTCAGTGTGAAGTAGACGTCGGGAAACCGGGGATACTCTGCCTCACCAAACCGGAGTTCGGCTGAGCCGTTTGACGCAGACCAGGTCCAGTCGAATTCGTCGGGTAACATCAGGGTGTCGCTCGCTGCGGTAGGCCCGTCTGCTGTGACGGCTTCCTCAGTGGCGGGCGGGGATGAGGTCGGTCTAACCTCTTGTTGTGCCGGTTCGCACGCACCAAGCATTGCGACGACGATGAGACTGGATAAGTGCTTTCGCAATTGAAACCTCAACGCCCCATCGGATCAGGAACCTACCCCGGCGCCGATTCCGCCGCAACGAACGTTGACTCCACGGTTTGCGGCGCCTATACCCCCGCCCTCTCACCGCTCCGCGCCAGACAGGCGATGGGCGGCGTTTGTTTTCTGAAGGCCTGACACGATGAAAGTCCGCAGCTCGCTCAAGTCGCTCAAGACCCGCCACCGGGACTGCAAGGTCGTGCGCCGCAAGGGCCGGGTATACGTGATCAACAAGACCGACCCGCGCTTCAAGGCCCGCCAGGGCTAAGCGCCTTTCCGGTCAGCCGATGCAGAGCCGCGGGCCCCGTCCGCGGCTTTTTTGCTGTCCGCTGCTCAAGTTATTGTGTGATCGGCCGGTCTTAATTGCGTTGTGATTGGCCACTATTTCCGCCCCAGCGTCAGTCGCCGGGATTTCAGATCATGTCCGACAAGCCCACCGAGATCACCGTTCTGCACTTCCCCGATGGCTGGTGGCGTCTGGTCACCGGCGGTGCGCAACAAGGCCGCTATCAGTACCGTGTCGATGCCGAGGAAGCCGCGCTTGGCCTGGCCGCCCGTATGGCCAAGGCAGGCCACGCCGTGCGTGTCTTCGTCCAGCAGCCGTTTGGCGAGCTGCTCCTGCTTCAGGCCGCCTGATTCTGTAGGCCCGGCCCCTTATCCACAGCCGTCTGATCACGCTCCCCGGTCTCGACCGCCGCGCCGGTTGAGATGGCGCCGGGCGCATGGTTAGCGTCGGGCCAAAATCTTTCCCCGCTTACCGGAGCCTGCCCGCCATGGCCGACGACGCCTCCTTCGCCAACTCGCCCGACGTCCTGACCGCCACCGCGCAAGGCCGCCTCAAGACCATCATCGAGCGCATCGAGCGGCTTGAGGAAGACAAGGCGGCGGTGGCCGGCGACATCAAGGAAGTGATGCTGGAAGCCAAGGGCGAGGGCTTCGACACCAAGATCCTTCGCAAGGTCGTGCGCCTGCGCAAGCAGGACAAGGCCAAGCGCCAAGAGGAAGAGGCGATCCTCGACCTCTACCTGTCGGCTATCGGCGAAATCTGATTTAGCTTCACCGGGTGCAGCGAAAGCCACCCAGGCCGGGCAAACCGGCGAAACCTCCCAAGCCCGGCAAACACCCGGCCGCCCTCGCGCGCGAGCGGGTGAAGAAGGCCGCCATCAACGCGCTGAAGAAGGCCGAGCGCATCGCGGCCCGGACCGGCGTGGAGCTGTCGGACTGGGAGGGCGAGTTCCTCGGCTCGGTGGCTGAGCGCATCAAGACCTATGGCCGGGCCTTCGGAGACGCCGACAAGGGCGACCTGTCGGCGCCGTTGTCGATGATGCAGGGCCGCAAGCTGAAAGAGATCACCGCCAAGGCCAAGGGCGAGAAGCGGGAATTCAAGCCGCGCAAGGGGTTCAGGCGCAAGGGCGACGACTAGCGCCTCGCCTTTTCCTTCCGGAAGGGGAGGAATTGCATCCGTAGCCGTTGCAGATGTTTCCGCAAACCCCACTTCCGGGGTCCTCCCCGCTGTTCGGACGCCGCCTCATGTCAGCCCTGTTTTCCCCGATCACCCTCGGCCCGCTGACCCTTCCCAACCGGGTGACCATCGCGCCCATGTGCCAGTACTCCGCCATCGACGGCGTGCCACAGCCCTGGCACTGGCAGCACCTGGGGTCGCTGGCGATTTCCGGAGCGTCGCTGGTGATCGTCGAGGCGACCGGGGTCGAGGCGGAAGGACGCATCTCGCCGGCTTGCACCGGGCTGTGGAACGACGCGCAGGAAGCGGCCTTCGCGAAGATCATCGCCGACACCCGCACCTTCTCCGACACCCGCTTCGGCATCCAGCTGGCCCACGCCGGCCGCAAGGCCTCGACGCCGTCGCCATTCGCCGGCGCTACCACGCCGAAGGTCGAAATCGCCGACGGCGGCTGGGAGCCCTTCGCGCCCTCGGCCATCCCCTTCGCAGAGGGCTGGTGGACGCCCCAGGCGCTGGACGACGCCGGCCTTGAGCGGGTCAAGGCGGCCTTCGTGGACGCGGCGCGGCGCGCCGATCGGGCCGGCTTCGACGTCGTCGAGCTGCACGCCGCCCACGGCTATCTGCTACACGAGTTCACCTCGTCGCTCAGCAACCAGCGCACCGATCGCTACGGAGGCTCGCTGGAGAACCGGCTGCGCTTCCCGATCGAGGTGGCTGAGGCGGTGCGCGCGGTGTGGCCGAAGACCAAGGCGCTGGGGGCTCGCCTCGCCGGCTCGGACTGGGTCGAGGGCGGGGTCACGCCCGCCGAGGCGACGACCCTGGCGCAAGGCCTGGAGGCGCGGGGCTACGACTTTGTCGACATCAGCTCCGGCGGTGTCATTCCCGGCGTGGCCATCCCGGGCCGCGAGCCCGGCTACCAGGTTCCCTTCGCCGCTGAAGTGAAGGCGAACCTCGGCGGGACCGGAGCGATGAAGGTCTCGACCGTGGGCATGATCGTGACGCCGCAACAGGCCGAGGCCCTGATCGTGGAGGGCAAGGCCGACCTGATCGCCCTGGCCCGCGCCATGCTGGACGACCCCCGCTGGGCCATCCACGCCGCCGCCGCCCTCGGCGCCGAACTCCGTCCCGCCCGCCAATACACCGGCGGGGCGCCGGGCATCTGGCCGGGCTATGCGCTGGCGCATCCGGGATAGGTAAACCTTCTCGCAAGCGAGGAGAGTCGCTCTCGCCTGACCTCCAGTTCATGACGCATTTGAAACTGAGCGCGCGCGCGAAGGGCTGCTAGATCGTTGTTCAGGCCTCTCAAGAGCCCCGTCCAAGGAGCCTTCCCATGCGCCGCCTGCTCATGACCGCCGCCGCCACCCTGGCCATCGCGGCCTCCGCTTTCAGTTCGCACAGTTATGCCCAGACCGAAGGCGCTGCGCCGGCTTCGCAGGCGGTGATTGACGCCCTGGCGGCGCGCGACCTGGAGCTGTTCACCGCCTTCTTCGATCGCTGCGATCCGGTCGCAGTGCGCGCCATGGTCACCGACGACTTCGAGTTCTTCCACGACAAGGGCGGGCTGACCAACACCACCGGCGACAGCTTCGCCGCCGACCTGAAGGGCCACTGCGAGCGGGTGGCGACGGGTGAGGATTTCGCGGCGCGGCGCGAGCTGATCCCAGGGTCCGTGAAGGTCTATCTGCTGAACAACTACGGCGCCATGACCGTCGGCGAGCACCGCTTCTTCAAGCTGACGCCCGGCAAACCGGACGAGCAGACCGAGACCGGCCGCTTCATCATCGTCTGGAAGCTGGACGCCGGCGTCTGGAAGATGGCGCGGGTGGTCAGCTACGACCACCACCTGACGCACTAACCCCCTCGACGCGACCGCCGAACCGGCCAAGTCTCCACCCGTTCGGGGGAGACGGGCCGTGCAGGCATTTCGCTATCTGAAGGTGCTCTACGTCCAGGTGCTGATCGGCATCGTGCTGGGCGTGATGGTCGGGTTCTGGGGCGTCGAGATCGGGGCGGCGCTGAATGCGCTGGTCGAGGGGATCGACCGGCAATTCGTCAAGCCCGGGAGCAATGTCGGCGTCGCGCTCAAGCCGTTGGCCGACGGCTTCATCGCGCTCATCAAGATGATCATCGCGCCAGTGGTGTTCGTCACCGTGGCGGCCGGCATCGCCCACATGGGCGACCTGAAGAAGTTCGGCCGCGTCGGCATCAAGGCGCTGATCTATTTCGAGGTGGTCTCGACGCTGGCCCTGATCATCGGCCTGGCGGTGGGCAATCTGGTCCAGCCGGGCGCGGGCTTTGACGGGGCGGCCAGCGCCGATGCGGCCAAGGCGGCGGCGGACGCGGCGGGCAAGGCCCACGACCTGTCGATGATCGACTTTGTGCTGGGCATCATCCCGACCAGCTTCTTCTCACCCTTCGCCGAGGGCGGCCTGCTGCAGGTGCTGCTGATCGCCATCCTGACCGGGTTCGCCTGCACCCGGCTGGGCGCGTTCGGCGAGAAGGTGGCCCACGGGCTGGACGCGGCGGGCAAGATCTTCTTCGCCATCATCGGCCTGATCGTGAAGCTGGCGCCCATCGGGGCCTTCGGCGCCATGGCCTACACCATCGGCAAGTTCGGCTTGGGTGTTCTGGTCAATCTCGGCGTCCTGATCGGCAGCTTCTACGTCACCGCGCTCCTCTTCGTGATCATCGTCCTGGGGCTGATCGCCAAGCTGGTCGGCTTCAACATCTTCAAGTTCCTCGCCTACATCCGCGATGAGTTGCTGGTGGTGCTGGGGACCTCATCGTCCGAGACGGTGCTGCCCCAGATCATGGCCAAGCTGCAGCGGCTGGGGGCGTCCAAGTCGGTGACCGGGCTCGTCATTCCGACCGGCTATTCGTTCAATCTGGACGGCACCAACATCTACATGACCCTGGCCATCCTGTTCCTGGCCCAGGCGTCCGGCGTGCACCTGGACCTGGGCGAGCAGCTGGCGATCGTGGGCGTGGCGATGCTGACGTCGAAGGGCGCCAGCGGCGTGACCGGCGCGGGCTTCATCACGCTCGCCGCGACGCTCGCTGTGGTGCCGGACATCCCGATGCTGAGCCTGGCGCTGATCGTCGGCATCGACCGCTTCATGAGCGAATGCCGCGCCCTGACCAACCTGGTCGGCAACGGGGTCGCGACCCTGGCGGTGGCGCGGTGGGAGGGGGAGCTGGACATGGAGGTCCTGGCATCCGAGCTCGATAAGGGCCCGGGAAAGGAAACGCATCCGGACCTGGATGATCTGTTGGCGGTGGAGTCGAAGGCGGATTGACGACGAGCGCGCAGCGCGACCCTTCTCGCTTGCGAGAAGGAGGGAACCCACGCACCGGACCCCGGCGAACGCCGGGGGTAGGTCCTTGCGTGGGGGTAGAGCCAGCGGCTCGCGCCACCCAAAACCACTTTACCCTTGGCCTATGTTCTGCGTATGTTCTGGCATGACGCACGCCGCGATGATGCTCCACCGAGCTCGGGCCTTGCGGAAGGTTCCGACCCCAGCTGAACGCGTGATGTGGCGTATGCTGGCGCGTGACCAGCTCGGCGTACGCTTCCGCCGCCAGCATCCGATTGGCCCCTACATCGCGGACTTCTACTGCCCCGCTCATAGGTTGGTGATCGAGATCGACGGGGCCCAGCACAATGGCAGCGCCCACGATGACAGGCGCGACGCCTGGTTGGCGCGGGAGGGCTACAGGGTTCTCCGGTTCTGGAACGCGGATGTGCTCAAGGATCCCGATGGCGTCGGACGCCGAATCTGCCTGGCCCTCGGTCGCGAATAGGTCGGTGCGAGCGGCTGGCTCTACCCCCACGCAAGAACCTGCGGCCTTCGGCCTCCGGTGCGTGGGTTCCCTCCTTCTCACTCTGTGAGAAGGGTCGCGCTGCGCGCTCTAGCCCGCTTCCTTCAGGTCCACGTCGATGCCCTGTTCGCGGACCTTGCGGTAGAGCGTCGAGCGGCCGATGCCGAGGCGCCGCGCGACTTCGCTCATGTGGCCGGCGTAGACGTCGATGGCGTGCTGGATCAGGTCGCGTTCGACCTCCTCCAGGGTGCGCAGGTGGCCGGAGCCGTCGAGGAAACGGACCGGCGCATCGGGCGCGCCGGGCAGGGTGACGGTCTCGCCGCCGGTCGCGGCGGGCGCCGAGGCGGGCGCGGGGCCGCGCTCGGCGGCGTTGGGCATGGGGGCGGCGACGCCGGAGATGGCCGGGAAGTCGTGGGGCTGCAGGTACATGCCGTCGCACAGCACGATGGCGCGATAGACGGCGTTCTCTAGCTGGCGAACGTTGCCGGCCCAGTCGTAGGCGGACAGCAGCGCCAGGGTCTCGGGCGTGGCGCCGACGATGCGCTTGCCCTCCTCGACATTGAAGCGGCGGACGAAGTGCTCGACCAGCGCCGGCACGTCCTCGCGGCGTTCGCGCAGCGCCGGGGCGTCGAGCGGGAACACGTTGAGGCGATAGAACAGGTCCTCGCGGAAGCGGCCCTCGGCCACGGCGTTCTGCAGGTCGCGGTTGGTGGCGGCGATGATGCGCACGTCGACCTTCACCGAGCGCTTGGAGCCCACCGGATCGATCTCACGCTCCTGCAGGGCGCGCAGCAGCTTGACCTGCATTTCCAGGGGCAATTCGCCGACCTCATCGAGGAACAGCGAGCCGCCGTTGGCCTCCTGGAACTTGCCCAGGTGCTTGTCGGTGGCGCCGGTGAACGAGCCCTTCTCGTGGCCAAACAGGATCGATTCCACGAGGTTGGCGGGCAGGGCGCCGCAGTTGACGGCCACGAAGGGGCGGCCGGCGCGGTCGCTGTCGCCGTGCACGGCGCGAGCGATCATTTCCTTGCCGACGCCGCTCTCGCCCAGGATCAGCACGGGGATCGAGGAGCGTGCGGCGCGTTCGCCCAGGCGCTTGACCATGGTCATGGCCGGCGAATTGCCGACCAGGTCGTCAAAGCCGGTGCGGTGCGCGGTGTGCTTCTTCAGGCGATCG
>JANNVY010000045.1:0-2225 GCA_031408375.1 Pseudomonadota bacterium
GCGATCGACGTGCTGCTCAATTGCGCCGGGGTCAACATCCGCGGCAATTCCCATGAGCTGACCGAGGCTTCGGCGCGTGGGGCCGAAGCCCTGTCGAGTCTGGTGGTCGACGCTGCAGCGCACGCCACCGCCTTCGCCGAGCTGACCGAGACCGAGCGTGACGCCTTCCAGGAACGCATCGCCGAGGCGCTGGCACGCTTCACCCAGCTGGCCGCCGAGGCCCGCGAGGACCTCACGACGGAGACCAGCCAGGCGCTGGCAGCCCTGACCGGCGCCGCCGACGAGGCCCGCAAGGCCGCCGACGCCGCGGCCGACGCTGCCCAGGCGCGCATCGACAATCTGGGCGAGGCCGCATTCGACGCCGCCCGCCGCGCCGACGAAGCCTTCGAGTCCCGCCTGAGCGCCGCCAAGCGCCTGTTCGACGAGTCTGCCTCGCTGATCGACGCCGCCGGCGAGCGGGCCAATGAACGTCTCGACAGCAACCTGGGAGAAGTCCGCAGCTCGGTCACCGACCTTGAGTCCGTGCTGGCCGAGATCGACGAACGCGCCGCGCGCATGCCCGCGGACACCAAGGCTCGGGTCGACGAGATCCGCGTCTCGGTGGAAGGTGGTCTCGAAGCCATGGTCGCCTCGGCCCGCAAGGCCGCGGACGACACCCAGGCCGTGGACGCCGCCTTCCAGGACCGGGTCAAGCGCAACTACGATATGCTGTCGGAAGCCGTGAAGCTGATGGGCCTGGTTTCGGGCGGCTCGCCGCAACCGCGCCCCCGATCCGAGCCGGAAACCGACCGCCGCCGCGACCCCGCGCCCGACGCGCGTCCAGGCCCGACCGATCCCGAAGCCCTGCCCGCCGCGTCGACCGAAGTCGGCCTGCGCCCGCGCCTGAAGCTGACCCCGGCCGAGCCCGAGGCGCGCGAATTCGCCGCCCCCTCCGCCCGGGGCCGCGATGGCTGGACCTGGCGTGATCTGCTGGGTTCGATGGAAGGGGGCGCTGACGTCGCCGAACCGGTCGAGGACGACGAGCTGGCCGACCGGATGATCGAGGAAATCCACCGTCTGGGTGTCGATCCCAACGCGCTGCTGCCCCGCTCGCGCGTGGAAGCCGCTGCCGAGGCGCACCAGGTCGGAGCCCCGGACACAGCTCGCGAGATCGTTCGTCGCGTGGCCCCTGCCGCCGCCCGCCGCATCTCACGCGCGGTGCTGACCGACCGGGGCATGCGCGAGCAGGCTGATCGCTTCCTGGCGGTCTACGAGGCCCGGCTGAACGAGGCCGTGCGCCGCGATCCGGAGGGATTCATGACCATGGCCCTGCTGGCCTCCGAGCCCGGGCGCGCCTTCCTGCTGCTTGACGCCGCCATCGGCGACCTCGGCTAGAGCCTTGCCCCGCCTCAGCCTCGACGTCCGCGCCGAGGCTTGGCCGATCCACGGCCGCTTCGCCATCGCCCGCGGCGCCAAGACGCAGTCCGATGTTGTCGTCGTGCGCCTCGAGAACGGCATGGGCTGCGGCGAATGCACGCCCTATGGCCGTTACGGCGAAAGCGTCGAGAGCGTGCTGGCCCAGATCGAGGCCGTCCGCTCCGAACTGGAGGCCGGCTGTGATCTTGACGGGCTTCAGACCCTCCTGCCCCCCGGCGCCGCTCGCAACGCCGTCGACTGCGCGCTGTGGGATCTGCAGGCCAAGCGGACCGGCGTGCGCGCCCATGAACGCGCCGGCTTGAAGGCGCTGGTCTCGCAGACGACGGCCTACACCCTGTCGCTGGACGCGCCCGAGGCGATGGCCGAGGCGGCGCGGGCGAACGCCCATCGCCCGGTGCTGAAGCTGAAGATCGGCGGCGGCGACGACCTGGACCGCATCGCCGCCGTACGCACCGCCGCGCCGAATGCCGCGCTCATCGTCGACGCCAATGAGTCCCTTCCCATCGACGATCTGAAGCGCCTCTGCCGCGACTTCGCACGCCTCGGGGTGAAGTTGATCGAGCAACCGCTGAACGCCGGCGAGGACGATCAGCTTGAAGGCTTCGAAAGCCCCGTCCCCCTGTGCGCCGACGAGAGCCTGCACACCCGCGCCGAACTGGCCGCCTGCGCCCGCCGCTACGCCTGCATCAACATCAAGCTCGACAAGACCGGCGGCCTCACCGAGGCCCTGGCGCTGAAGGCCGAGGCGCAGTCGTTAGGCCTGCAAGTCATGGCCGGCTGCATGGTCGCCACGTCCCTGGCCATGGCGC
>JANNVY010000046.1:0-2980 GCA_031408375.1 Pseudomonadota bacterium
CGTGGGCGACGGTCGGGCCGGCGGCCAGGGTCTCGGCCAGGCGGCGCGCCTCGTTGAGCACCTCGTCCGGCTCGACCAGGCGATTGTAGAAGCCCCAGCGGTCACCCTCGTCGGCCGTCATCATGCGGCCGGTGAACAGCAGCTCCGAGGCCCGGCCCTGGCCGATGATGCGGGGCAGGATGGCGCAGGCGCCCATGTCGCAGCCGGCCAGGCCGACGCGCACGAACAGAAAGCCGGTCTTCGTCCGGTGGGTGCCCAGGCGGATGTCGGAGCTCATGGCGATGATCGCCCCGGCCCCGGCGCAGATACCGTCCACGGCCGCGATCACCGGCTGGGGACAGTCACGGATCGCCTTGACCAGGTCGCCGGTCATGGTGGTGAAGGTCAGAAGGTCCTCAGGCCCCATCTCGGTCAACGGCCCGATGATCTCGAACACGTCGCCGCCGGACGAGAAGTTGCCGCCCGCGCCGGTGATGATCACCACCTTGCAGTCCGGCGCACCCTTCAGGGCGCGGAAGAAGTCGCGCAGCTCGGCATAGCTCTCGAAGGTGAGCGGGTTCTTCTTCTCGGGCCGGTTCAGGGTCACGGTCCCGACCCCGTTCTCGAAGTCCCAGAGGAAGTGCTCGGGCCGGTGGGTGGCGGGGTTCATCAGCCCTCCCCGCCCAGCGGGATCGCCGCGCCGTTCACCCCGCCCTGGTCGGGCTGGCACAGCCAGCCGATGGCCGAAGCGACCTCTTCGGAGGTCAGCATGCGGCCCTGTGCGCTCAGGCGGTTGATCTCGTCGCGGGCCTCGTCGGTCGAGCGGCCGGTCTTGGCGGTGATGTTCTCGACCGTGCGGTCGGTCATCGGCGTGTCGACATAGCCCGGGCAGACGGCGTTGACCGTGACGCCCTTCTTGAAGGTCTCGAGCGCCAGCGACCGCGTCAGGCCGATGAGCGCGTGCTTCGAGGCGGTGTAGGCGGTGGTGTAGGGCGAGCCGCGCAGGCCCGCGATCGAAGCGACGTTGACCACCCGGCCCCAGCCCGCCTCCAGCATGCCCGGCAGGGCCAGCTTGGTGGTCGCGACGATCGAGAACAGGTTGGTGGAGAAGATGTCGGACCAGTCCTGGTCGGACTGGCGCAGGAACGGCCCGCCCTTGGCGATGCCGGCGTTGTTGACCAGGATGTCGAGGCGGCCGAACCGCTCGCGCGACGCACCAAAGGCGGCCTCAAGCGCGCTCGCGTCATTGACGTCGGCGGTGGTGGCGAAGGCGGCCTTGCCGATCTCGCCGGCCACCTCCTTGAGCGGCTCCATGCGGCGGCCCAGCAGGGTGACCTGACAGCCCTGCGCAGCAAGCCATTTGGCGGTCGCGGCGCCGATGCCGGTGCCGGCGCCGGTGACGAGGGCGTGCTTGCCCGAAAGTGACTGGCTCATACGGCCCCCATCATCTGTTGTCTTTGCAGGTTGCGCGCGAGCTGGTCGTGGCCGGCGCGGTATTGTTTGGGCGGGTGTTCGCCGCCGTAGCCCAGTTCGGCCGCCGCCCGCAGGGTCCAGGCCGGATCGGCCAGGTGCGGCCTCGCCAGCACGCACAGGTCGGCGCGGCCGGCGGCCAGGATCGAATTGACGTGGTCGGGCTCGAAGATATTGCCCACCGCCATGGTCCGCACGTGGCCTTCGTTGCGCAGCAGGTCCGACAGCGGCGTCTGGAACATCCGGCCATAGACGGGCCGGGCCTTGGTCGAGGTCTGGCCGGCGGAGACGTCGATCAGGTCCGCGCCGGCCTGGGCGAAGGCCTGGGCGATGAGGACGGACTCTTCGTCGGTGATGCCCTCATCGGTCCAGTCGGTGGCCGAGACGCGCACGCTCATCGGCTTGTGGGCGGGCCAGGCGGCGCGCATGGCCTCGAATACCTCGAGCGGGAAGCGCAGCCGGTTCTCGATGGAGCCGCCGTACTCATCCGTGCGCTGGTTCGACAGCGGCGTCAGGAACGACGAGAGCAGGTAGCCGTGGGCGGCGTGCATCTCGAACATGTCGAAGCCCGCCTCTTCCGCCATTTCGGTGGCGCGCACGAAGTCGGCCTTCACCTGATCCATGTCGTCACGGGTCATGGCGCGCGGGACGGCGTTGCGCTCGGACCAGGGAATAGCCGAGGGCGCGATGACCTCCCAGCCGCCGGTCTCGAGCGGCCGGTCGTGCTCGTCGGGGCGGGTGCGGTCGGGGTCCTCGCCCCAGGGCCGCTCGGTCGATCCCTTGCGCCCGGCGTGGGCCAGCTGGATGGCGATCTTCGCGTCCGAGTTGGCGTGGACGAAATCCACCACCCGCCTCCAAGCCGCGACGTGCTCGGGCGCATACATGCCCGCGCAGCCCGGCGTGATGCGGCCGTCGGCGCTGACGTCGGTCATCTCGGTAAACACCAGCCCTGCCCCGCCCATGGCGCGGGCGCCCAGATGAACCAGGTGGAAGTCGTTCACGACGCCGTCGGTCGCCGAGTACATGCACATGGGCGAGACCACGACGCGGTTCTTCAGCGTCATCTCCCGCAGGGTCAGGGGCGCGAACATCGGCGGGCGCGGCTCGTTGACCGGCGCGCCCACGGCCTCGGACACGAACCAGCGCTCGACGCCCTCCAGGAACGCCTTGTCGCGGACCCGCAGGTTCTCGTGGCTGACGCGCTGGCTGCGGGTGAGCAAGCTGTAGGCGAACTGCATGTTGGGCAGGCCCAGGTAGCGGTCAATGTGCTCGAACCATTCAGTCGAGTTGCGCGCGGCGGACTGCAGCTTCAGCACGTCCACCTGCCGCTCGTCCTGATAGGCCACCATGGCCTCGTCGAAAGGCAGGCCCGAATGGAGGACTTCCGCCAGCTTGATGGCGTCCTCGAAGGCCAGCTTGGTGCCCGAGCCGATGGAGAAGTGGGCGGTATGGGCGGCGTCGCCCAGCAGCACGATCTTGCCCTTGCGCCAGTTACGGCAGACCACGCGCGGGAAGTTCAGCCAGGCCGAGC
>JANNVY010000047.1:0-1923 GCA_031408375.1 Pseudomonadota bacterium
ACGGCTACGGCCTGAAAATCGTCGGATGGAAGGCCTTCGACCAATGATCGAGCGCAAGCTGAAGGTCCTCATCGTCGAGGCGCGGTTTTACGAGCGCATCCAGGACGCCCTGCTGGAGGGCGCCAAGTCGGCGCTGGACGCCTATGAGGCGGAATACGACGTGGTCACGGTGCCGGGCGCCCTGGAGGTTCCCATCGCCATCGCCATGGCCGACGAGGCCGGGCAGAAGCCCGCCGGCGTTCGCTACGACGGCTATGTCGCGCTGGGCTGCGTCATTCGCGGCGAGACCACCCACTACGAGACCGTCGCGGGCGAGAGCGCGCGGGCCATCATGGACCTGGGCGTCTCGCGCCGCCTGGCCATCGGCAACGGAATCCTGACGGTCGAGGACGAGGCCCAGGCCTGGGCCCGGGCCAAACCCAATGAAGGCGACAAGGGCGGCGGCGCAGCCAAGGCCTGTCTGGAGTTGATCGTTCTGAAAAATCACCTGGCCGGCGGCGTTCGATGAGCGACAAGCCGAAGCTCCACAGCCTGCAGGAGGTCGTCGAACAGCTCGCCGCCGCCGACGCGGCGCGTGAGAACACCATGTCCAGGTCGGACCGCCGCGCGCGCACCGTGTCGCGCCTGGCGGCCGTCCAGGCGCTTTACCAGATGGAGCTGTCCGGCGTGGGGGTCGAGGCCGTGGTGCGTGAGTTCTCCGACCACCGCTTCGATTCCGACATCGAGGGCGAGCCCCTGGGCGCGGCCGACGAGGAATTCTTCGGCGAGATTGTGCGCGGCGTGGTCGCCGAACAGGCGGTCATCGACAAGGCTGTGGTCAAGCGGCTGGCCGACGGCTGGCGATTGGAGCGGCTGGACGCGACCGTGCGCGCCATCCTCCGCTCGGGCGCTTATGAACTGGCGCACAAGCCCGACGTGCCCAAGGAAGTCGTGATCGACGAATACGTCGAGCTGGCCAAGGCCTTCTTCGATCCCGCGGAGGCGAAGTTCGTCAACGCGTGCCTGGACGGCATCGCCCGCGATGTCCGCTGAACGGCCCACTGAATTCGAGACCATCGACCGGCTTTTCCGGCCCCTGGCGCAAGGCGATCCCGCCTCTCGGGGCCTGAAGGACGATGCGGCGGTCCTTCTGGTGAAGCCGGGCCACGACCTGGTGGTGACCAAGGACGCCCTGGTCTCGGGCGTCCACTTTCTGCCCGATGATCCGCTCGACCTGGTCGCCCGCAAGGCGCTGAGGGTGAACCTGTCGGACCTAGCCGCCAAGGGCGCGGAGCCTTTTGGCTATTTCCTCGCCGTGCACTGGACCCGGAACTGCGACTGGGACAAGCGCGCAGCCTTCGCCCGCGGCCTGGCGGAAGACCAGAAGACGTTTGGCGTTCACCTGCTGGGCGGCGACACCGTCATGACCACAGGCCCCTTCAGCGCCAGCATCACGGCGATGGGTTGGGTTCCTCATGGTCGAGCGCCGAGCCGCGCCGGCGCGCGGCCCGGGGATGCGATCGTGGTCAGCGGCTCGATCGGCGACGGCTGGTTGGGCCTTCAGGCCTGCAAGGGGACCCTCGGCGGCTTGGAATTCGCTCGTCTTGAAGCCCTTAGGAGGCGCTACCGGCTGCCTGAGCCCCGCGTGGACCTGGCCCGAGCCGTCCGCGACCACGTGGCGGCCTCCATCGACATTTCCGACGGCCTCGTCGCCGACGTCGGGCACATCGCCGAGGCCAGCGGGATCGGAATCGAGATCGACCTCGAGCGCGTGCCTCTGTCGGGCGCCGCCAAGGCCTGGCTGAGCCAGCGGGCCGACGAACTTTCCGCACGCCTGGATCTGGCCACCGGTGGCGACGACTATGAAATCGCCTGCGCCATCCGGGTCGAGCACGTCGACGCCTTCATCAAGGCCGCCGCACGCATCGGCCTGCCCGCCGCCGT
>JANNVY010000048.1:0-3505 GCA_031408375.1 Pseudomonadota bacterium
CCGTGATCTGACCCGTCGTCGGCTCGCTGAGCCCCAGGATCATGCGCAGGGTCGAGGTCTTGCCCGCGCCGTTCGGCCCCAGGAACCCGCAGATGGTTCCCTTCTCGACCTCGAAGGACAGGTCCTTGACCGCTTCGAACCGGCCGTAGCGCTTCGAGACGCCCTCCAGCCTCAATGCCGAATCCATACGCGCCTCCAGTTGCCTGCACTGTCTACCAAGGCTCATCTGGACGCGCCTGCCTTACATGCAAGGGCGGCATAAAGACTTTGGGATTGCGGCGACTTGACCGGCAGCCGCGCGCGCCTAGTTTGCCCGCGGGGCGGAGAACGGGAAAATGACCAGAAAGGTCATCGGCATACTGACGGGGCTGGCGCTGGCGTTGATCCTGTCGTCGGTGCTGAAGGGGGTCAGCGACTACGTCTTCGCGCCCGCCGCGCTGGACCCGTCCGATCCGGTCCAGGCCGGCCAGATCATGGCCCAGATGCCGCTGCCGGGTCTCTTGCTGGCCATGTTCAGTCAGTTCGTCAGCGCCGTGTTCGGCGGCTTCGTCGGGGCCCACATCGCCAAGGGCCGTTGGGCGGCCTGGTCAACCACTGGACTGTTGGCGGCATTGACGTTGCTGGGCCAGATCATGGCCCACTACCCGGTGTGGCTGGTCATCACCACGGTAATCCTGATCGCCGGCGCGGGCTGGCTGGCCGGGCACTGGGCCGGCGATCCCGACCCCGACGAAGAAGAGCTGCTGGCGGCGCCCATCGTGGCAGCCGCGCCGTGGTCCGCGGCGCCTGAACCGGGGGACGAACCGTTCGAGCCAGCGGCGGGCGAGCCTGAGCCGGAGCCCGCGGATGACGCAGCGGATCACGAGCCGGAAATCACCCGGCCCCGCTGGGCCTCGTTCGACGATTTGCGCGCGGCCGCCCCGGCCCCGTCGACCAGGGACGACGAGCGCGACTAGCCCTCAGCCGGCGCGAGCAGCAGCTGTGACGGCGCCCGCGCGAACTTCAGGGTCGCTGCGGTTCTGAGTTTCGCCGGCTGGAACAGCGGCGAGCCATCCTTGAGCGGCAAGGCGGTCGTGTGGCCGTCGGCGTGGACCACGGTCCCGGCGCTCACGCCCTTGAACGTCACCGACGCCAGGGTGGGCATGCCGACGCCCAACAGGCCGGCGGCCTTCTTGGCGCCCTTCGCCGCCTGGGCGACGGCCAGGGCCAGCTCGGCCGCACTCATCTCGATGGCCGGACGCATGGTGGCTTCGACCGAGAGGCTGATGGACAAACGGGTTCCCTCGGGCACATCGAACTCGACCTTCGCGCCGCCCCGGAGTTGGGCCAGGGTCGGCAGCGGCGAGACCTTGCCGTTCGCCTGGACGGTCAGGGGCGTGCGCGTGTCGCCCATGATGATCGAGCCCTTGAGCCCGGCGGCGGGGCGGCCGTCCCGCTTGAGATAGTAGGCGACGGTAAAACGGGAGCGCTCGCCGGTCGGGAGCTTCAGGTAGTTCTCGAGGAACGGAAACGCCTTCCCCACCTCGACCGACTTCTTGCCGGCGGCGAGCGCCGGAGAGGCGGCGAGGGCGAGGATGGAGGCGACAAGGACGCGGCGGGTCTGGGACATCGGCAGGCTCCTGGAAACAGCCGCCTACCTCTACCGTGAATGCGGCGCCGCGTGGGCGATGACGACCGGCCGAGTCGAAAAAGGCCTCCGCGTCGCCGCGGAGGCCTGAATTTCGTCCGGCTCTATCACCCCTAACCGAGGGTCGAGCGGACCCGGCCGTTAAGGACCGTGTAGGGGACCGGCGCGCGGTTCACGCCCGAGGCGCGCTGGGTGCGGGCCTGGCGGCCGACCTGGATCTCTTCCAGGCTGGCGAAGGTGCGGCCGATGACCTGCATGGGGTCGAACTGGCGCTCGTCCTTGCGGACTTCGAAGTGCAGGTGCGGGCCGGTGGAGCGGCCGGTGGACCCCACGAAGCCCAGGGTTTCGCCGGCCTGGACCTCACGGCCAGCCAGCGAGGTCGCGGCCCGGCGCGACATGTGAGCGTAAAAGGTGGTGACGCCGTCGCCGTGATCGACCTCGACGAAATTGCCGTAGGTGGCCGAAGAGCCGACGTGCAGGATCTTGCCGTCGCTGGCGCTGCGAATGGGGGCGCCGGAGGGGGCGGCGAAGTCAACGCCCTCGTGCATGCGGCCCGGCGCGCCCGGCAGCTTGCGGAAACCGAAGCGCGAATTGACGTTGAAGCCCGGCATGGGGCTCGAGAAGACGAACTGGGGCATGACCACCGGAACTGGCGCTTCCAGGGTCTGGATCGCGGGCGAGGGGGCGGCGTAGGGCGAGGGTCCCGAGTGCGACTCGGCGACCGCGGTGTTAATCGCGCCGGCGGCGGCAAGTAGACCAACCGCTCCAAGACCAGCGAGACGCCCAAACCGATGCACCAGTAAAGCAATAGACTGCATTAATAACTGACTTTTGTTGTTGAACACTGTAGACAAAACCCGAGCCGGCCGGTGTGATAACCGGTCGCTGGCCGACAACAGTTCGGGGATGCGGGACCGTATATGCGGGTTGGACAGCCGAGTCAAAAGCCGACCGATCGTCGCAGGCCCGATTATGCTCAAATGATCTCAAATGCCGCAGCGCACACAGAGATTGTTGCTCATTGGACCCGTTGACGTGACTGATAGGTCACGGTTTGACATTTCACAGTTCTGTCACAATGACTGAACCGTGCTGCAGTGCGGGAAAACAGGGGATCAGGCGCGCGGGTTGCGCTCGACCATGCCGGCATAGCTCCAGGCCGCCAGCTCGCGCAGCACGGCGGGATCGAGATCCGCCAGCCGCTTCACATAGAGGCAGCCGCCCCCGGTCCGGTGCTTGCCCAGCTTGGCCAGCAGGTCGGACCGCTCTTTCACCGCGCCGGTGAAGTAGAGCACCATCTCGGCCTTCCTCGGCGAGAAGGCGATCATCGGCCACGGCTGGGTCTTACCGTTGCTGTAGTCCATGAGGTAGCGGTCGAAGCCAACGATCGAGGGGCCCCACATCTCGGCCGGCTTGCCGGTGATCTCGCTGAGCAACGCCAGCAATGCGAACCCGTCCTCGCGCCGCCCGGGCGCCTCGACGGCGTTCAGGAAGTCCTCGACGCCGGCGCCAGTCGGTTTGGTCTTGGGTTCGGCCATCGCCCTACAGCCCCTTGAGAATCCCCTCGACCATCTTCTTGGCGTCGCCGAACAGCATCATGGTGTTGTCGCGGAAGAAGAGTTCGTTCTCGACCCCGGCGTAGCCGGAGCCCATGCCGCGCTTGATGAACAGCACGGTCCCGGCCTTCTCCACATCCAGCACCGGCATGCCGTAGATGGCGCTGGTCTTGTCGGTCTTGGCGGCGGGGTTGGTGACGTCGTTGGCGCCGATGACGAAGGCGACGTCGGCGGAGGAGAACTCGGAGTTGATGTCCTCCAGCTCGAAGACCTCGTCGTAGGGGACGTTGGCCTCGGCCAGCAGCACGTTCATGTGGCCGGG
>JANNVY010000049.1:0-4983 GCA_031408375.1 Pseudomonadota bacterium
GCGAAGAGCTGAAGCCGAAGATGCCGCCGTTGTGGCGCAAAGCCGCGTTGCTACGCGCCTTGCCGATCCCGATGCCGAAACCGTAGCCGCGCTCCGCGGCCTTGCCAGTCGGCGTCGTCATTTCGCGGTAAGCGGCGGGCCCCAACACCCGGCCCTCGTGCAGCGCGCGGTTCCAGCGGAGCAGGTCATCGACCGTCGAGACCAGCGCCCCGGCTGCGTGGGGCTGGGTCATGCTCAGCACCATGGCCGGTCCGACGTTGCCGTCGTCGACGGTGTAGCCATCGACCTGCATCGCGGCCAAGCGCGGGTCACCGCCGTAGCCGGTGTGGCGCAGGCCCAGCGGCTTGAAAAGCGAACGATCCAGCCAGGCGTGCCAGGGTTCGCCGCTGGCGGCCTCGATCACTGCGCCGACCAGTACATAGCCGGAGTTCGAATAGTTCCAGGCCGTGCCCGGTGGGAAGTCCGGCGGCAGGTCCTTGAACACCGCGATCATCTCGGCCGTCGTCAGATCGGCGCGGATGTGGTTTTCCATGTAGCCGGGAATGGCGGTGTAGTTGGTCACGCCGCTGGTGTGGTTGAGGATCTGGCGCACCGTGATTGCGTCGCCGTTTGGGTACCTTGGGACGTATTTCGTCAGCGGATCGTCTAGCGCCACCTTGCCGGCTTCGACCAGTTTC
Organism: Pseudomonadota bacterium; assembly: GCA_031408375.1. GTDB lineage: Bacteria > Pseudomonadota > Alphaproteobacteria > Caulobacterales > Caulobacteraceae > JAEZEZ01. Next base: position 678 of record JANNVY010000049.1, read on the forward strand.
ATCAGGCCGGCGGCGGCGAACTGCTTGGTCACCGAACCGATCTGGAATACGCCACCTGGCGTCAGGGCTGCGCCCGTCGTGGTGTTGGAGAGGCCGCGTGCCCCGCGAAACAGGACGCGGTCACCGCGCGCCACCAAGACCGCGGCGCCGGGGCCGTTGGCAGGATAGGTGCGCTCCATCAGGCCGGTGGCGAAACGGGCCACGTCGGCGGGAGAGGGTGCGGGAGCAGCGGCCGAACGGGCCGAGGAGGGCAGGCCCAGGCCAAGCGCGAAGGCCCCGCCCATCGCGCCGCCCATCAGGCCGCGTCGGTTCACCTGGAATTTCATATCGCCACCCTCATCGCTGACTGTGTCGCCAGCGGTATGGCTTAGGCTATCTGTCAGTGCAAGGTAGCTTGCATTACATCGTGGTAAGGCGGAAAGACAGGGCCGCGTTTCCACGACCCTCCGGACCCTGAGGCCTGAACCTAGCCGCGGCTTTCGATGGCCTTGAAATCGCGTTGCGGCGGGCCGGTGTAGAGCTGGCGCGGGCGGCCGATCTTCTGCGACGGATCGGCGATCATTTCTTTCCATTGGGCGATCCAGCCGACCGTGCGCGCGAGCGCGAACAGGACGGTGAACATCTCCGACGGGAAGCCCATCGCCGACAGCGTGATGCCAGAATAGAAGTCGACGTTCGGATAGAGCTTCCGCTCCACGAAATACTCGTCCGACAGCGCGATGCGCTCGAGCTCCATTGCCACCTGCAGCAGGGGATCGTTGGGGTCGCCGACCTCGGCCAGCACTTCCTTGCAGGTCGCCTGCATAACCTTGGCGCGCGGATCGTAGTTCTTGTAGACGCGGTGGCCGAAGCCCATCAGCCGGTACTTGCGGTCCTTCACGCCCTGTACGTACTCGGGGATGCGATCGACGGTGCCGATCTCCTTGAGCATGTTCAGCGCCTCTTCGTTCGCTCCGCCGTGGCTGGGACCCCACAGGCAGGCGATGCCGGCAGCGATACAGGCGAATGGATTGGCCCCTGACGAACCGGCCAGGCGCACGGTCGAGGTGGACGCGTTCTGCTCGTGGTCGGCGTGCAGGGTGAAGATGCGGTCCATGGCCCGGCTCAGCACCGGGTTGGACACATAGTCCTCGGCTGGGACGGCAAAGCACATGCGCAGGAAGTTCTCGGCGTAGGAGAGGTCGTTGCGCGGGTGAACGAATGGCTGACCGATGGAGTATTTGAACGCGCGGGCCGCAATGGTCGGCATCTTGGCGATCAGGCGATGGGCCGAGATCTCGCGCTGCTCGGGGTCATGAATGTCGGTTGAGTCGTGATAAAAGGCCGACAAGGCACCCACCGCGCCGACCATGATGGCCATCGGGTGGGCGTCCCGGCGGAAGCCGCCGAAGAACCGGTCGAACTGCTCGTGCAGCATGGTGTGGTAAGTGATGTGGCGGTCGAATTTGGCGAATTCGGACGCCGTCGGCAGTTCGCCGTTGAGCAGCAGGTAGCAGACCTCAAGGAAGTTCGATTTCTCGGCCAGCTGGTCGATCGGGTAGCCGCGGTGCAGCAGCACGCCCTTGTCGCCGTCGATGAAGGTGATGGCGCTTTCGCAGGCTGCCGTGGACGTAAAACCGGGATCGAAGGTGAAGACGTCCGCCTCGCCGTAGAGCTTGCGGATATCCACGACGTCCGGCCCCAGAGTACCCTTCATTATTGGCAAGCTGATCTGCTTGCCAGCGACATCGAGCGTAGCTGCGCCGAGGCCCGCGGGTTTATCGTCCATGCTTCTCAATCCCGGTTGGCGCCGCCCGACGGGGAGGAGGGGCGGTTTAGGTTTCGGCGTGGTTATACGCCTTTGGGCCTAGGTTGAAAGCGCATCATCCAGCCGTCCGAAGCTTTCGTCAAAACCCAATGCTGCCAAGGTTTTAGACAGGTCAGCGGAGGGGGCTCCGCCGGTCATGACTCCCCGAACCAGGGGGCCGATCTTGCCGAATCCGACTCCCTCGTCCTCGGCGAAGGCCTTTAGCTCAGCTTCAAGGGCGAACACGTCCCAGGATTGGAAGAGGCCTAGCCGCTGGCGCAGGCGCGCGAGACGGGCGCGGCCTTCCTCGTCCAGCAGTCCCCTGGTCTTGTCGTCAAGCGGCACGGGGCGGCGCTTCAGCACGAAAATCGTCTGGTCAGCCAGTTCGAGGATTGTCTTGGCCCGATCTTTCACGAACGGCAGGGCGCGCATCAGCCGCGCCTCGTCGCCTTCCCAAAGGTCGACGCCGCGCTTGAGGTGGACGTCCAGCGCCATCTTCGCCAGCCGGTCGTCGTCCGCCAGCCGCAGCCAGTGGGCGTTCACGTGCGCCAGCTTGTCGAAGTCGAGCCGGGACGGCGCCTTGCCGACGTTGGCGATGTCGAACCACTCCATCGCCTGGGCGTCGTTGAAGATCTCGTCGTCGCCGTGGCCCCAGCCCAGCCGGGCCAGATAGTTGCGCATGGCTTCGGGAAGGTAGCCGAGCTCGGCGTACTCGCGGACCGCCGTCGCGCCGTGTCGTTTGGACAGCTTCTTGCCGTCGTCCCCATAGATCAGGGGGATGTGGGCGAAGGCCGGCAGGGTCCAGCCCATTGCCTGGTAGATCAACTGCTGCTTGGGCGTGTTGTTCAGGTGGTCGTCGCCGCGAATGACATGGGTGATGCCCATGTCGTGGTCGTCCACGACGACGGCGAGGTTGTAGGTCGGCACGCCGTCGGAGCGCAGGATCACCAGATCGTCCAGGTGCTGTGCCTGGAAGCGGACGTCGCCCTGCACCAGGTCGCGCACCTCAATGCTGCCCTCCAGCGGACCCCGGAAGCGCACCACGAAGGGCAGGGACTGGTCGCCATCACTGCGATCACGCCAGGGAGAGGTGAAGCGGCGGTTCTCGGCCTTGGCGGCCTCGCGTTCGGTCTGGGTTTCTTCGGGGGCCATCCAGCAGCGATAGGCGTTACCCGAGGCCAGCAGCTCCAGCGCGACCGCCTTGTGGCGATCGATGCGGGCGAACTGGAAGACGGGCTCCTCGTCGGAAAACAACTCCAGCCAGGCAAACCCGTCGAACAGCTTGTCGACAGCCTCGGCGGTCGATCGCTCGCGATCGGTGTCCTCGACCCGGATGAGGAACTTGCCGCCCCGGCCCTTGGCGTAGAGCCAGTTGAACAGCGCCGTGCGGGCGGTGCCGATGTGCATGTCGCCAGTGGGCGAGGGGGCGATACGGGTGACGACTTGAGGCGTTGGTTGGGACATGGGCGTCGTTATAGCCGCGCCGACGGTCGGGGCTAGTGAGGGGCGGGCTGGAAATCGCGGTTGAAAACGGGACGGCGCCCTGCGCCAATGGGTTGATCAGGGTGTGGGGCGCGGCGTGGCGTCAGGGGAAGAGATCGCGAAGCCGAAGCGAAAACGGCGCGCCGCCAGGGCCGCGCCGCAAGCGGTCGCGCCTCCGCCTTCGCCAACACCCATTGCCTTGACGCCGCCCGCTCCGGAGCGCTCGCGATGGGAGCAAATCCGGCGCTGGCTCCACGACCAGCTCACCGCCCAGACTGACCGCTGGATGCTGTGGATGCCGGTGGCGTTCGGCGGGGGGTGTGCGGTCTATGTCGGCCTGCGGCAGGAGCCGGAGGCGTGGTGGCTGTGGCTGGGCGCGGCGGTCGCCGTCCTGCTGGCCTGGGGCGCGCGGCGCAAGCAGTGGGTGGCCGCGAACCTGGTCGCTGTCATGCTGGCCGCCTTTGCCTGCGGTCTGGTGGCGGCCAAGGTGCGCCAGCAGCAGGTGGACGCGCCGCTGGCGCCGGTGTCGGCCGGCCTGACTACCGTCGAGGGCTGGGTGGTCGATGTCGACAGTCCCGGCGCCAAGGGCGCGCGTGTCCTGATCGCGCCGGCCTGGATCGAGGGGATTGAGCCCGCCGCGACCCCGACCCGCGTGCGCCTGACCATGCGCGGCGCTACGCCCGCGCCGGGCTCGCCAATCCGGGTGCGCGCGCTTCTCAACCCGCCGCCGCCGCCGGCCAGCCCGGGCGCCTACGATTTCGGCCGCGACAGCTATTTCCGCGGCGTCGGCGCGGTAGGCCTGGCCATGACCGAGGCTGCGCCGGTCGAACTGTCCAGGCCGCCCTGGCGACTCAAGTTGCGCATGGACGTCAACGCTTTCCGCTGGCGCCTCGCCGAGAAGATCGTGGCGCGGCTGGGCGAGCGCACGGGCGGTATCGCGACCGCCATGACCACCGGCCACGAGGCCTGGATCGCGCCGGAAGACACCCAGCTGATGCGCGACTCGGGCCTGGCGCACATCCTGTCGATCTCGGGCCT
>JANNVY010000050.1:0-5218 GCA_031408375.1 Pseudomonadota bacterium
GATTCCCACGATCGCCTCATCGGCCAGATCGAGGAACAGGCCGTGGTCGACCACCCCGGTCACCGCCTTCAGGTCGTGCGCCAGGGCCGCCGGGTTGTGAATGGCGCCGCAGGCGGCGGCGTAGATCAGGTTGCCGCCGTCGGTGAGCACCGGGGCGCCGTCCTTCTGGCGCAGGCGCGGCGCGATCTCGATCTCGTGGTCGATGAGCACGTCGTAGATGCGGTTGGCGGTCTTGCGGTGGCCGAAGGCGACAACCTCGATGGGCAGGGCGAACTTGCCCAGCAGCGGCACCCGCTTGGCCGCGTCGGCGATGACCACGCAGCGGTTCGACGCCTCCCAGACCAGCTTCTCGCGCAGCAACGCCGCGCCGCCGCCCTTGATCAGGGCCAAGCCGGGGCCGATCTCGTCGGCGCCGTCGACGGTCAGGTCGATGGCCCTGGCCTCGTCCAGCGTGGTGAGCGGCAGGCCCAGCTCGCGGGCGAGCGCGGCAGTGGCTTCCGAGGTCGGCACGCCGGCCTTGATCGACAGGCCGGCCTTGCAGCGATCGGCCAAGGCGCGCACGAACCACGCCGCCGTCGAGCCGGTGCCCAGGCCCACGGTCATGCCGGGCTCGACCAGCAGGGCCGCAGCCTCGCCGGAGGCCCGCTTCTGATCGTCAGCACTCACGGCTTGGCCTTGCGGGCCTGCTTGGCGGCCCTGAACTTCTTCGCCCAACCAGGCTTCTCGGTCTGCTCCGAGCGCGCGACGGCCAGCGCATCGGGGCTGACGTCCTTCGTCACCACCGAACCCGACCCGACATAGGCCCCCGCCCCGATGGTCACCGGCGCCACCAACGAGGAGTTCGAGCCGATGAACGCGCCGTCGCCCACCACCGTGCGGGCTTTGCCGAAGCCGTCGTAGTTGCAGAAGATTGTCCCCGCCCCGACGTTGGCCTTCGCCCCCACCTCGCCGTCGCCCAGATAGGCCAGGTGATTGGCCTTGGCGCCGGCGCCCATGGTCACGTTCTTGACCTCGACGAAGTTGCCGACCTTGGCGCCTGGCCCGATGTCGGCCTTGGGCCGCAGGCGCGCATAGGGGCCGATCTCGGCGCCCTCGCGCACGGTGCAGCCCTCCAGATGGCTGAAGGCGCGGATGCGCGCGCCGCTCTCGACCGTCACGCCGGGGCCGAAGACGACGTTGGGCTCGATCAGCACGCCGCAGGAAATGTCGCTGTCGTAGGCGAAGAACACCGTCTCGGGCGCCACCATCGTGACGCCCGCTTCGAGCGCCTCGCCGCGGCGGCGGGTCTGGAAGATGGATTCCGCGATGGCCAGCTCGACCTGGGAATTGACCCCCATGACGTCTTCCTCGGCGGCGACGGCGACGCGGCAGTGCAGGCGCCGCGCGCGGGCCAGGCCCACGATGTCGGTCAGGTAGTACTCACCCTTGGCGTTGTCGTTCTTCACCTCGGCGAGGAGTTCGAAGAGGAGTTTGGCCGGCAGCGCCATGACGCCGGAATTGCACAGGCTGATGTTGAGCTGCTCGGGCGTCGCCTCCTTGGCCTCGACGATCTGGGCCAGGTCGTCGCCGACGCCCATGACTAGCCGGCCATAGGCGCCGGGGTCGTCGGCGTAGAAGCCCAGCACCGCCACGTCCGCGCCGTCCTCGCGCACGCTGAACAGGCTTGCGATGGCGGTGTCGTCCAGCAGCGGCGTGTCGGCGAAGGTGATGACCACGTCGCCGTCGAAGTCCTTCAAAGCCCCTTCAGCGGAGCGCACCGCGTGGCCGGTTCCCAGCGGCGGGTCCTGCAGCGCGGTCGAGCCGGGACCGAGGCGCTTTTCGACGTGCAGGCCGACCTCCGGAGAATGAGCCCCTACCACCACCACGATGGGCGCGCAGCCCAAAGCCTGGGAGGCGTCGATGGCGCGGTCGAGCATGGCGCGGCCGCCCACGGCGTGCAGCACCTTGGGGGTCGACGATCTCATGCGCGTCCCCTGGCCGGCGGCCAGGATCACGGCGGCGCGCTTCTGCATCAACGACTCTCCGATTGCGACAAAGTCCGGTTTAGCCGAAACCGACCCGCCCGCGACACCCCGCGCCTGCAAGGAATTGAACCGTGCTGCTCTCGACGTCCCTGGCCGGCGCCGCCATCGCCTTCGATCTCGACGGCACCCTGGTGGAGACCGCCCCCGATCTGATCGGGGCCTTGAACCTGATGTTGGGCGAGCGCGGCCTGCCTCACATACCGCTTTCCAGCGCGCGCCACCTGGTGGGCCTGGGTGCGCGGGTGATGCTCGAGCACGGCTTTGCAGAGGCGGGTGCGACTTTCGACGCCGGCGAAATGCCGTTGATGGTCGAACGCTTCGTCGAGCTCTATCGCCACCGCATCGCTGATGAGAGCCATGTGTTTCCCGGCGTGGAGGCGGTGCTGGACCAGTTCGCGGCCCAGGGCGCGATCCTGCTGGTGGCGACCAACAAGCGCACCGACCTGTCGTTGGAGCTGCTGGAGAAACTGGGCCTGCTGAACCGCTTCGCCGCCGTGGTCGGCCCGGACGCCGTCAGCCGCCGCAAGCCCGACCCAGCCCATCTGATCGAGGCCATCCACAAGGCCGGCGGCGACCCGGCCCGCGCGGTGATGGTCGGCGACAGCGCCAACGACGTGATCCCGGCCAGGGCCGCCCGCATCCCCGTCGTCGCGGTCAGTTTCGGCTATACCGAGACCCCTGCCGCCCAGCTGGGCGCCGACCGCCTCATCGATCATTTCGATCAACTGCCCCGGGCCGTGGCCGAACTGCTTGCCTGAGTCTTGCGGCGGCATGCGCCTCGGGCTAGAAGCCGCCCTCCCCGATGGAACGGACGCGTAGCTCAGCGGGAGAGCATTCGCTTCACACGCGAAGGGTCGCAGGTTCAATCCCTGCCGCGTCCACCATCCTCCCCCACCTTCAGCGTCTCCTGCCGGATTCCGCGCGATTGCGCAGCCTGAAGCGCGGAAAACCGCAGCCCGGACAGCAAAAAGGGCCGGCCCTTTCGGACCGGCCCTGATCTGGAATGGACGGCGCGCCTGAGGGGCTAGTGAACCGTCCTGCCCAACTCTTGGCTTACCAGGTCCAGCGGGCGCCCAGGCGGACGGCGCCGCCCGAGGCGTCGCCGCCGAAGTTCCACTCACCCTTCACGAAGCCCTGGAGCCCGTAGAAGGATTGGGTGGTCATGCCCAGTTCTGCCTGTCCGTAACTGCCGCGCGCTTCGTTCTCGACAGTAAAGCCGGTCGCCCCGGTGTTGAAGGCGAGGCTGTTTCGACCCTCGAACTCTTCCACCGCATAGACGCCGACGTAGGGGCTGACGATCATGTTGCCGGACCCGAAGGTTCCGCCGATGCGACCGCCGACTTTGCCGTAGAGGCTTTCGTTGTTGTTGAAGCTGAAGTCAGCGCCGACGGCGTTGACGTCATCGATGTCCGTCGAAGACCAGGCAATCTGGGCATGGGGCTCGATGAACATGTTGCCCATGTCGAAGCGGTAGCCGATCTCGCCTTGGGCGCCGTAGGTGGTGCCGTCGAAGGAATCCATCTGCGGGATGGTGGTAAAGTTGGCGTCGACGGTGAAGAAGTCGCCCTTGACCAGCCCGTTCATGTACAGCCCGCCGAAGTTCACTCCGGCATAGGCGCCGACGTTGAAGCCCTCGAAATCGAAGCTGTTGTCGTCGGCCTGGAAACTAGTTTCCTGCTGGGTGAATCCGCCGGTGAGGCCCCAGATGAAGTTGCCAGACAGGGTGTCCATACCGATCTGCAGTCCACGCCAATCGCTGTCGGTCGAGATGTCCTGGGCGAAGGTGGTTCCACCAACGGTGAAGCTGCCGAGATTGTCGAAGCTTTCATCGCCGCCGTGGGCCTGCATCCAGAACTCCCAGCCTTCCTGACGGGTCGGGGACTCCGATCCGCGGCTGTCGCGCACTTCCTGCATGCGCGCGCCCCAGGCATCGCCCGAACGGCGCCAGAAGTCGCCCGCCGCCTGGCCGACGGCCAGGAGTTCGAACGCCTCGTCGTCGGGCAGGCCGACGATGAGCCAGTTGTCGTTCACCGCGTCGAAGACCAGCGAGTATTCGACGAAGCCCTTGTCGATGCTGGCCATGTTGAACTCGGAACCGAGCTCAGCGGCGTTGGACGAGTCCACCACCAGGATGCCGCCGAAGTTCAGCACGCCCGGCGAGCCGGCCAGGGTGTCGGTCGGCAGGATCGTCGTGGCGCCGGTGAAGGAGCCCGTGCCGGTGACCTGGAGCACGTCCGAAAGCGAGCCCGAGCCGCCGAGCGCGACATCGACCGCCAGGCGGGAATTGCCCGTGCCGTTGAACGTCGTATCGGACATCACCAGGCGGTCGCCAACCTGGCCATCGGCCATAGAGACCAGGCCGCCGGCGTTGTTAAAGATCTCGAGACCGGTGAAGGTCACCGTGCCGGCGACGCCGGAGTACCGTTCCGCACCGACGACGCCGGTGTTGGTCAGGACGTCCGCCCCCAGGCCGAAGCTCGAAGTCCCGTAGGCCTCGAAGGTCCCGGCGTTGGCAAAGGTGTCGTTGTTGTCGGTCAGGTCAACCGAGCCGTAGATCGTGCCGCCGGCGGCGTTGGTGAGCGAAGCCGCACCGCCGTCAACGTCGATGGCCAAGCCGGCGCCGCCTGAGATGTCGCCGCTGTTGCTGATGGTCGTGCCGCTGATGGACGTCGACGAGATGCCCGCGAGCGCGCCGTAGACCGAACCGGTCGAGGCGACCGAGACCGACGCGAAGTCGCCCGAGATCACGTTCACGCCGAAGCCTTCATCGGAATAGACGGAACCGTCGATGGAGACGAAGGCGTCGCCCGCGCCGCCGGTGACGACCCGCACAGCGTCCGAGCCCGCGCCATAGACACTGATGTCCGTGGCGTAGATCGAGGCGTTGCCGGCGTCGGCCAGGGCGAAGACACCGTGAGCGTTGGCGCCCAGGGTCATGATCGAGTCCGTGTAGCTGTAGATGTTGCCCAGATCGGTGTGCAGCTCGAGGCCGTCAGCATTGTCGCCGGCCGTGTAGATCGAGCCCACGGTGACATAGACGTCCCCGTGCGCGCCGACGTCGACGCCGTCGCTGCCCAGGCCGTAGGTGTTGATGGTGTCGACGGTGATGTAGGTGTCGCCGCCGATGTCGAAGCGGCCGCCGGCGTTGACGCCGTCGGCGTAGTAGCCGGTAGTGACGATGTCATCGGCGGTGA
>JANNVY010000051.1:0-3500 GCA_031408375.1 Pseudomonadota bacterium
CCGACGCGCCCGCTGCGGATGTTTCAGACCCGGCCAGGGTCGCGGAGGCCCGGCGCCTGACCGCAGAAGCGCTTGCCGCCGACGCTGCGGCGAAGGCTCGAAACGCTGCCGAGGCGGCCCGCTTCAATGCCGCCAGGTCGACCTACGAGCAGGCCGCCGCCGAACAGCGCGCCGCTCAGGCGAAGTATGATGCAGACCTCGCGGCTCAACAGGCGGCGGTGGCCAAGTACGAAGCCGACAAGGCGGCGTGGGAAGCGCGCGTAAAGGCCTGCCAGTCCGGTCACTACAGCCAGTGCGAACAACGCTAGTCGTGGCTATCTAGGCGGCATGTCCGCTGAGTCTCCCGACCACCTGTTCACCCGCGCGGGCCTGCCGGACGATTTCCGCTGGCTGGAACGCGACCTGCCGCGCGACGCCTGGAGCGAGGCCGGCCGCATCCACGCCATGGCCGCCCACTGGCTGGAGATTCACGCCTGGTTCCGCGGCATGCTGGAGGGCCTGACCGGCCTGGCGGCGCAGTGGCGCGAGGGGCGGTTTTCGGCGCCCCAGTTCCAGTCCCTGGTCATGCCGCGCCTGCAGCAGTTCCTGCAGAACCTGGACGGTCACCACCAGCGCGAAAGTCGAATGTACTTCCCGGCCTTCGCCAAACAGGAGCCGCGCATCACCGAAGGCATCGCCCTGCTGGATCGCGACCACGAGGCTGTGCACACGCTTCTGGAGGCCATGGTTGAGGCCGCCAACGGCTTCAATCGCGTTGTGGCCGACAAGGCCGACACAGCGGCGTCCGGCGAAGCGCTCTGCACCGCGATCGACTCGGCGGCCGGGCCGCTGGCGCGGCACCTGCACGACGAGGAAGACATCGTCATCCCCCTGCTGACCCTGCACGGCGACCCGTTCGAGGGGCGGCACGGCTAGGGTTCGATCAGAGCCTTCACCGCGTCCGCCGCTATCTCCTGCCGCTCCGGGTCGAGAGGCGTGACCTGGACGGACCCCAGCAGTCGCCGCGTCTCCTTTTTCGCGGATCGCGCATAGGCGGGGTCGTAGTGGAAGGTCATCAGGGCAGAGGCGAGGGATTCGAAGTCCGCGGCGTTGGCCATGGCGGCCCAGGCGTTGCGCCGTTCGGGGCTGGCGTGGGCCGGCAATCGATCCAGCACTGCGTCCAGCGCCGTCCGGTCCGCGACGATGTCGCTGTAGGCGCCGACCAGGAACCGCGCCCGGTCCTGCGGCGTGGCCACCAGTTCGATGCGCGGCGCCGCCTGCATGGCTCGCCACAGGATCGGCGGCACCATCCGCTCGCCGACCTTGCTGGACTCGGCCTCGACCACCACCGGCCTGGATGGGTCCAGCGCCTCGATCTGGGCCAGCAGCCGGCTTTCAAACAGCTTCTGGTCCGGTTGCGGGCCACGGTTGCCGAACAGCGAGCCCCGGTGGTTGGCCAAGCCCTCCAGGTCGATGACCTGCAGGCCCCGCGCCGCCAGTCGATGCAGCAGGTCGGTTTTCCCTGTCCCGGTATTGCCGTCGATCAGCACCGCCTTCAGTTCGGGACCCATGTCATAGAGCGCCGCCTGCACCCGGTGGCGATAGGTGCGATAGCCCCCGACAAGCAGGGCCGTGCGCCAGCCGACCTGGCTGAGCACGGTGGCCATGGCGTGGGATCGCTGGCCGCCGCGCCAGCAATGGACCAGCGGCTTGAAGTCCGCGGGCTGATCGGCCAGAGCGCCCTCGAGGTGCGCGGCGATGTTGCGCGCCACCAGCGCTGCGCCCAACCGCCGCGCTTCGAACCGAGACCGCGCGTAGAGCGTCCCCACCTCGGCCCGCTCTGCGTCGCTGAGCACCGGGAGGTTAAGGGCGCCGGGTATGTGGTCTTCGGCGAACTCAGACGGGCTCCGGGTGTCGATGACGGCGTGGAACCGCGCCAGGGTCGCCGGCGCGGCGTCTTCCACCAGCTTGATCGACGGTGCGTCGGGTGGGGTGGGGGCGGTCATTTGCAACGGACGGTTCGGGCGGTCATGAAGGCGCAGCTATAGCCGGAGTCACCATCCAATGTCCGATCCCGTTCGCCTGACATCGCTCGCCCATGGCGGCGGCTGCGGCTGCAAGCTGGCCCCGGGCGTTCTCAAGGAAATCCTGGCCTCCATGCCGGCGCCAGGCGTCTTCCCGGACCTGCTGGTGGGCAACGAGAGCTCGGACGACGCGGCGGTCTGGCGGCTGAACGACACCCAGGCCCTGGTGGCGACCACGGACTTCTTCATGCCGGTCGTCGACGACCCCTTCGACTTCGGCCGCATCGCCGCGACGAACGCGATTTCGGACATCTACGCCATGGGCGGGACGCCGATCCTGGCCCTGGCCATCGTCGGCATGCCGGTAGGCAAGCTGTCGGTCGAGACCATCGGTCAGATCCTCGCCGGCGGGGCCAGCGTCTGCGCCGAGGCAGGCATCCCTGTCGCCGGCGGCCATTCGATCGACAGCGTCGAGCCGATCTATGGGCTGGTGGCGCTGGGGCTGGTCCATCCCGACCGGGTGCTGCGCAATGACCGGGCCAGGGCAAGGGACGTCCTGATCCTGACCAAGGCGCTGGGCGTTGGCGTGCTGAGCGCCGCCTTCAAGCAGGAGAAGCTGGACGCTGTCGGCTACGCTGCCCTGCTCGCCTCGACCACTAAGCTGAACAGCGTCGGCCGCGAGCTGGCCGAAAATCCTGCGGTTCACGCCATGACCGACGTCACCGGCTTTGGCCTCTTGGGCCATGCCCTGGAGGTCGCGCGCGGATCGGGCCTGACCGTCGAGATCGCCGCCGCGCCGCCGTTGCTTGACGGTGTCGAGGCCCTGGCGCGCGCCGGAGTCCGCACCGGCGCCTCGACCCGCAACTGGGCCAGCTATGGCGAAGCGGTCGACGTTCCGTCCGATCTGGAAGACTGGCGTCGCGATCTGCTCACCGATCCCCAGACGTCCGGCGGCCTGCTCATCGCCGTCGGGGCCGATCACGCAGAAGCTGTGCTGGTGCAGGTGAAGGCGGCGGGGTTCGCCGCCGCCGCGGTGGTCGGACGCCTGCGGGCCGGACCGCCCCGCGTCGCCGTTGTTCGAGACCTTCGGACGGCGTAGATCACCCTCATGAACGCCCCCGTCGCCGCCCCCATCTCCGACACCTGGACCGTCGCCGGTCGCACCTTTTCGTCGCGACTGATCGTCGGCACCGGGAAATACAAGGACTACGCCACCAACGCCGCCGCCGCCGAGGCTGCGGGCGCCGAGATCGTCACCGTGGCGGTGCGGCGGGTGAACCTGACCGACAAGTCCCAGCCGATGCTGGTCGACTTCCTCAGCCCCGAACGCTTCACCTACCTGCCCAACACCGCCGGCTGTTTCACCGGCGAGGAGGCGGTGCGCACCCTGCGCCTGGCCCGCGAGGCCGGCGACTGGTCGCTGGTCAAGCTGGAGGTGTTGAGCGACCCCCGAACCCTTTACCCGGACATGGAAGAGACGCTGAAGGCGTTGAAACT
>JANNVY010000052.1:0-7618 GCA_031408375.1 Pseudomonadota bacterium
CCCAGCCGGGTGATCTGGACCGTCGACGACGTCGCCGACGAGTGGCTGAAGAAGCGCGACGCGCGGCGCGACCGCCGGCTGATTGAGGCCGGCGGCTACCGCATCGACCTGCCGCAGCGCCTCCCGGACGCGGACTGGACAAGGGTGCGCGACCTCTACCGCGGCCTCTATCTGGAGCGTCACTCGCGCCATAATCCCGACTACACCGAAGCCTTCCTGCGCGCCGGCATGGCCTCGGGGTTCCTGCGCTTCCAGCTGCTGCGCCAGGGCTCGGGGCGGATCATGGCGTTCGTCGCCTGCGCCCGGGTCGGCGGCATCCTCACCTCGCCCTTGCTGGGCTATGACCTCGCGCGGCCGCAAGAGGAAGGGCTCTACCGCATGGCCATGCTGCTGCCGGGACTGGAGGCGGCGCGCGACGGCTTGCGGGTCAACCATTCCGCCGGCGCCGGATCCTTCAAGCGGTTCCGCGGCGCCAAACCGTGGCTGGAATACACTGCCGTCTTCGACGCCCACCTGCCCGCCTGGCGCAGGCTCGGCTACGCTGGCCTGCAGCGGGCGGCCAATGCCCTGACCCCCGCCCTGATGAGGATCGCTACCGCGTGACGCCCCTGCCGCCCTCCGTCGCCCGCGCCTGGCTCCCCGTAGCCCTGAGCCGCGACGTCGGCGCGCGCCCGCTGGCGCGCAAGCTGGCCGGGACGCCGATCGTGCTGGTGCGCATGGACGGCCAGGTGCGCGCCTTCGTCGACCGCTGCCCGCACCGCAACTATCCGCTCTCCGAAGGCCGGCTGCATAGGGGCCAGAATGGGGTTCTGCTGCAGTGCCCCTACCACGGCTGGGCGTTCGGCTCCGACGGGGCCTGCGCCGCCGTCCCCGGCCAGGCGCCGGGGGCGGCCCCGCCGTCCAGGATCGCCTGCGAGGCCCTGGCGGTGGAGGAGCGGCACGGCGCAGTCTTCGTTCGCCTGTCGCCCGATGAATCGGCGGACCTGTGGCTGCCGCCGCTGATCGGCGACCCCGACCACGACCACTTCTGGTGGGGTCACGACAGCTGGCGCGGGCGGGCCATCGACGCGGTCGAGAACGTGCTGGATCCCTACCACACCAGCTTCATCCACCACGGCATCATCCGCGACCGCGACCAACGCCAGCGGGTCGAGCTGACCCTGCACCTCTACGAGGACGGGCTCGACGCCTCCTACACCCAGGACAGGCCCGACCCGGCCTGGATGAGCCGGGCGCTGGAGCCGCCGCGCACCCGCTCGGCCGGGCGCTTCTATCCGCCGGTGACGGTGCAGGCGCGGTGGTTCGGCAGGGACGACAAGCTGAGCCTCTCGGTGTCGGCCTTCTTCGTCCCGGAAGGCCCCGACAGCTTCCGCCCCTTCGCCTGTTTCACCACGCCGAAGGGCCGCGGCCCCGGCTGGCTCAAGGAACAGGCGATCCGCCTCTTCCTGCGCCCGGTCATCCGCCAGGACCGCGAGGCCCTGGTGCGCCAGTACGACGTGATCGAACAGTTCGGTGGGCCGCGCTTCCACCAGGGCCCGCTGGACCGCGTCTCGACGGCGGTGGCGAAGCTGTACAGCGGCCAGAAACTGGCGCCCGGGACCGAGGGCCCATGGGAGGTGTGGCTGTAGCAGGGGCGATTTTAGGGGAGATTGGAGCGGGCGAAGGGAATCGAACCCTCGTCGTGAGCTTGGGAAGCTCCTGCTCTACCATTGAGCTACGCCCGCGTCGGACGGTTCCTAGCCCGCCCCATCGGCGCGCTCAAGCCCGCCCCGTTATTGCAGCACCGCCAGCAGGATCGCCACCCAGTGCACCACGGCAGCCACCACCACGTGGCCGTGCCAGATGGCTCGGCGGAAGCGCAGGTTCTTGTTGGCGTAGAAGGCCACGCCCAGGGAGTAGAAGCCGCCGCCGACCGCCAGCAGGATCAGGGGCGCCAGACCCACGCCGTCGAACAGCGGCTTGAGCGCGATGACCATCAGCCAGCCGAGCGCCAGGTAGATGACGATCCAGAAGGCGCGGCCCAGGCCCGGCAGCAGCAGCTTGGCCAGGATGCCGAAGATCGCGATGGCCCAGACCGCGGTGGTCATGCCCCAGGCCCAGGCGCCGGTCAGGGCGCCGGTGGTGAAAGGCGTGTAGGAGGCGGCGATCATCAGGAAGATGCCGGCGTGGTCGAAGCGGCGCAGCAACGGCTGGAACCGCGCCGGCGCGAAGTTGTAGGCGGTCGACAAGGCCAGCATGGTCACCAGGCCCACGGCATAGACGCTGGCCGCCGCCAGTGTCGAATAGTGGCCGCCGCCGATGGCCAGGCCCAGCAGCATGCCGCCGCCAAACAGCGCCAGCCCCAGGCCGGTCAGGTGCACGACATAGTCGGCCAGACGTTCGGCCCGGTCCCGGTAATGGGGCAGGGTCTCGGGCGCCAGATCGGGCGCGGGTTCGGCCGGGTTGGTCGCTTCGATGGTCATGGCCTCTCCTGCCGCTTCAGCAGAGGTCGCCTCAGAATCGCTGCGAGGCAATCCCCTTGCGGCGAAGCTGGGCCTGAAGGCTGTCGGGGCCGACCAGATGGCCGGCGCCCACGGCGATGAAACTGGTCCCCGATCCGCGCAAGGTCGCCTCGATCTGGTCGGCCCAGGAGGCGTTGCGGTACACGATCAGCACCCGGTAGAGCGCGGGCTCGCCGCGGGCCCAGTCGTCGATGAGATATCGCCGCAGGGCGCCCACATCCCCTCTCAACCAGCCCTCGCTGAGCGGCACGAAGGTCCGGGGGGCGGCGTCGAACTCGTCCAGCGACTGGCGCAACATGGCTAGTTCGGCGTCCGGCGACAGGTCGGCGAAGAAGCGAAGTTGCTGCTCCGGCGTCTCGAAGGCGCGGATCCGCTTGCCGGTAGCCAGCGCCCTGGCCTTGAGCGCCCGGTCGACGCCGGAGTCGACGCCGTAGCCCGCGCGGGCCAGCGACCCCACCATCAGCTGCAGGCTGACCAGCCAGGGCCGCATGGGCTCGAAGCTGGCGGGGTCGGCGCCCATGGCGGCGGCGGCGGCGTCCAGCCGGGCCTTGTCGGCGGGGGTCAGTTTCGAGGACAGGCGCACCCCCGGCTGAAGGCCGAAACGCGCCACCAGCGGCATCATCGCCGCATCGTCCCCGACCTCGGCGATCTCGAGCACCAGTTCGTCGGCGGAGTCGAAGGCCTGTTCAAGGCGCGCCGAGCGCCAGTCCTGGTCGGGCTTGAGCACGTGGACGGTGCCGAACAGGTAGATCGTCGAATCCGCGTCCCGCACAACCCAGATCGCCGGCCCGCTGTGCGCCGGCCGGGCGACCGGCAGGCGGGGCAGGTCGGGCAGGCGCAGCGCCGTCTGGGCGCAGGCGGACAGCAAAATGGCCGCCGCGACCAGCGGGATCGCGGCGGCCTTCTGGAAGCGGCGGATCAGACCCATGGGGGCCTTATCGCCCGGCGGCGAGGAACCCGTCCACCTCGCGGGCGAAGCGCTCGGGCTGGTCCAGCATGATGAAGTGATAGGCCCCGTCGACGCGGATCATCTTCACCCCCGGCAGGGCGGCGTAGAAACCGCCCCAGAAGGCGTCGGAGTTTGGGGCGGTGAAACCGATCGAGGGGTCGAAGGCGTAGAGCACGGTTACCGGGGTGGTCATGGCGGCGAGGCCGGGCCGGGCGTCGGTGATCATCACGTCGTACATGGCGCGGGCCATGACCTTGCGGTCCGAGGCCAGGCTCCAGTCGACCATGGTCTGGCGCTGCGACGGGGTCAGGACCAGGGTCGCGGCGGTGCGCTGCTGGCCGGCGGCGAACTGGTCGTCGGCCATGCCCGCCATCATTTCGCGCATCTGGGCGGCGTAGGGCTCGACCGAGGCCGAAGTGGCGGAGGGGTTGAAGAGCAGGGAGAAGAAGGGCGCGGCGTCGATGATCATGAGCCGCCCGACATCCTCCGGATGCCGCTGGGCCAGCAACAGACCCGACAGGCCGCCCAGGGAGTGGCCGATGACGGCCGGGCGCTGCAGGTGCTGGTCGACGATGTAGCGGTGCAGCGCCTCGATGGTTGGATCGACCACGGCGCCTTCGGCATTGGGTCCGGCGGCCTGGCCGGCGAAGCCCGCGATCTGGATACGGTGCACACGGTAGTGCTGGGCCAGCGCCGGGGTGATGCCATCATAGACCGCCCGGCCCGAGGCCAGGCCCGGGATCAGGATGACGTCGGGGCCCGAGCCCGAGACCTCGACCGTGAAGCGGCTGCGGTCGATGGTCTGGACCGCGGGAGCGGCGGCGGAGGAGGCCGGCGCGGCCAGGGCCGGGGCGGCGGCCAGGGGCGACAGCACGGCGGCGCAGACGGCGGCGGTGCGGAGGAGGGAGGCGAGGCTCATGGGAGGCGTCCTTTGAGGAACTGGTCGGGTCAGGCGTCTTCGAAGATGGCCTCGATGGTCAATTCGAACACCTTGGCGATCCGGAAGGCGAGGGGAAGGGAGGGGTCGTACTTTCCGGTCTCTATGGCGTTGACGCTCTGGCGTGAGACGCCCAGCCGATCCGCCAGGTCCGCCTGGCTCCAGTCGCGCTCGGCGCGCAGGACCTTGAGGCGGTTCTTCATCGACCCGTGACCTTGAAGCCCAGCTGCGCCAGGCCCATCGCGCCGCACCAGATCACGAAGCCGTAGTAGGCCGGCACGTGGGCGACGTCGGTGAACTGCTCGAGGAAGCCCCAGACCGAGGCGATGGCCAGGGTGATCCCGGTGGCCACCATCATGGCGCGCACCAGGCGCATGCGGATGTACTCGTCGGTCTCCTCGACCAGGTACATGCCCATGGCCCAGATGACGCCCAGGATGAACAGCCCCGGGGCGACGGCGGCGGCGTAGAGCGACCAGCCCGACACCAGGTCGCGACTGATCAGATAGACGGCGGCCGAGATGGCGACGACGTAGCCGATCATGGCGGGGATGAAGCGGGCCAGGTAACGGCGGCCGGCGGGGGAGGCGGAGTTCATGGAAGGCGTCCTTGTCGTTGTGACAAGCGACCTTTACGCCAAGGGGCGTGAATGTGTCAAGTTTGCCTTACAAAAAGATTGGCGACCATGTCTAAAATCAGACGTTGCACTGCTCCTGGCGCCGCCAGAAATCCAGGGACTGGTGTTGCGGCGGGGTTGCATCACCCGGCGAATTGCGCAGGTTGAACCGTTCCGGCGCTCCAGGCCGGGGCGACCATTGAGCAGGTGACCATGCGGCCAGTCTTTGTGTTCCTGATCGCCCTCGCCGCGCTGGCGACTGCCGCAGTCGCCCAGTCGGCGCCTTCCCGGGACACGGTGAGCGGCGCCGAGGCCGTGGTCGCGTCCGAGCGACCGACCACCCGGCCAGCGAAACCAGCCTCCCCCTTCGACGCCGTCGTGGGTCAGCGCCCTGACCGGGTGTCGTTGCTCACCGAGGGCCAATGCACCGGGATCGGCGGACGGGTCGCCACCGTGCGAACGTCGACCTGCGCCAGCGCCCGCAAATGCTACGTCGTCGACGCCGAGGGCGTGATCAGCGGGCGTTGCATCGCGGTGGGCGGCTGATGGCGTTCTCAATCCTTCGTGTCAGGGGACCGATCCTCCGGGCTGGCGTCCTCAGCCTTGCCCTTGCGGCGATCCTGTCATTCGGCGCCGAAGCCCAGTCCGGCCCCGCCGGGACTGACACGGTAAGCGGCCAGGACACCGTGGCCCCGCCGGAACGTCCGCCCGCCAAAAGCAGCCGGCGGCCACGGTCGCCGGCGCGCAATGACGCCGGCCCCACCGCCACCACGGCGGCCCCCATGAGCATCGGAGACTGCAACGCCCTGTCCGGCAGGGTTCAGAGGGACGCCACGGGGTTGTGCAAGCTGGGCCTGAGTTGCGGCCGCACGGATGCAGACGGAAACATGCATCTGGTCTGCATCACCGATTTTTCCCCGACGTAGACCGGCTACCCGTCGGGACCAGGAAGCCTACCAGCTGCGGAAGTGCTTGGAGAGCTTCAGCCCCTGCCGCTGGTAGTGGCTGCCGTCCTGGCCGTAGAGGCGCGAGGGGCGGGCGGTCAGGGGTTCGAAGACCAGGCGCGCGACGGTCTGGCCGTCCTCGAGCAGGAACGGGGTCTCGTGGCCGCGGACCTCGAGCACGCCCTTGGAGCCGCGCGAGCCGGCCTCCTCGGTGCCGAAGCCGGGATCGAAGAAGCCGGCGTAGTGGACGCGGAATTCGCCGACCGACGGATCGATGGGCAGCATCTCGGCGGCCTGGTCGACCGGGATCTCGACGTCGCCCTTCGACGCCAGGATGTAGAATTCGCCGGGATCGAGCAGCAACTCACCCTTGTACTGCTCCATCGGCTGCCAGAAGTCGCGCGGGTCGTGGCCGTCGATCAGGTCGAGGTCGACCACGGGCGCATGGCGGCGCGCGCGGAACCCCGCCAGGTCGCCGGTCAGGTCGACGGCCACGTCGGCCGTCGAAAGCTTGGGCGGATCGCCGGCCTTGAGCCGCAACTGGTTCAACCGCGTGCCCGGCCGCACCAACACCGAGAAGGTCTGGGGCGCGATCTCCATGTAGAGCGGGCCGTCATAGGCGTCAGCCACGTCCTCGAACGAGGCGCCGTGGTCGGTGAGCAGGCGCACGAAGACATCAACCCGGCCGGTGGAGCTCTTGGGATTGCCGCGCGCACTGACGCCGCGAGGCAGCTTCAGCCGCTCCTGCAACTCGGCGATGTAGACGCAGCCCTTTTCCAGCACCTGGCCGTCGGTCAGGTCGAGCCGGTGCATGGCCACGTCGGGAAGGCGGTCCATGACCTTGCGCTTGCCGGGCAGGAAGGAGGCGCGCACGCGCCAGCAGCTTTCGCCCAGACGCAGGTCGAGGCTGGCGGGCTGGACCTGATCGGGCGCCCACGGCGTCGCCGAGGTGATGGCGCCGGCGGCGATCAGGGCTTCGAGTTCCTGGCAGGGGAGGATGCCGGCGCGCGGCGTGTCTTGGGTCATGGGACGCGCACCTTTGCCGTCTGAGTCGCGGCGGGGCAAGTGGGGGGTTAGTTCACCGTGCGGCGCTGGCCGGGAAGGTCGAGCGAGAAGGCGGGGATCGCGGCGTCGAAGGCGGCGCCCAGTTCCGGCACCATGCGGTAGGTCCCGACCATCGAGCCGCTGGAGGTCGGGAGCGGGCAGCCGGAGGTGTAGTTGTAGACCTCGCCCGGCGCGATCACCGGCTGGTCGCCGACCACGCCGGGGCCCTCGACCTCTTCAATGTGGCCCTTGGCGTCGGTGATGATCCAGTGGCGCGAGACCAGCTGCACCGTCACTTCCGAGGCGTTCTCGACCTCGACCATATAGGCCCAGACGAACCGGCCCGGCGGGTCGGACTGTTGCGGCACATAGGACACCACGACGCGCACGATCAGGCCGTTGGTCTCGGCGGAATAAACGGGTGCGCCTTCAGGGATCATGGGCCTTGGATGCCAGAGGTTGGCGGGCGGGGCTAGGGTTCGCGTTGCCCTTCGTCGCGCAGATCGTCGTCGTGCGTCGTCCTCGTCCATAGGCCGGCTCAGGATTAGGACGAAGGGGGCGGTTCGGCGTCCACCAACCAGCAGCCGGTTTAGCCGCACCGCCGCACCGGGAAAACACAATCAGAGC
>JANNVY010000053.1:0-3344 GCA_031408375.1 Pseudomonadota bacterium
CATCTTGGTCAGCTGGCCCGTCCCGACCGGCCCCATCAGCTTCACGGCCTTGGAATAGGTCATCAGCACCGGCTGGACCCGATCGAAGGCCGCCGGGTCGCCACCCGCCATGACGCTGAGTTGGCCGTTCACCGCGCCGGCCTCGCCGCCCGAGACCGGGGCGTCGACGAAGTGGCGGCCCGACGCCGTGCACAACTCGGCCATCTCGCGGGCGACCCGGGCCGACGTCGTGGTGTGGTCGACCAGAACGGCGCCGGGCGCGAGCGTGGGCAGGGCGTCGGCCACCACCTCGGCGACGTCACTGTCTCGCCCCACGCACAGCACGAAGATCTCGGCCCCGTTGGCAGCCTCGCCCGCCGTGCCGGCGTAGCGGCCGCCTGAGCGTTCGGCCCAGGCTTGCGCCTTGTCTGGGGAGCGGTTGAAGCCCGCGACCTCGTGGCCGGCCTTGATCAGGTGACCCGCCATGGGTCCGCCCATCACGCCCAGGCCGGCGAAACCGATCTTCATGAACCCGCTCCGTCGAAACGACCGTACTGCCCCCGGAAGTACACCAGCGCCTCTCCATCCACGGCGTCGAACGCCAGGACCTCGCCGACGATGACCTGGTGGTCGCCCAGCTGGATGCGCTCGCGCACTTCGCACTCGAACCGGGCCAGAGCCCCCTTGAGCATCGGAGCCCCCGTGGCGCCATGCTCGGCCTCCCCGGGCTCCAGGCGCCAGGCCCCCTTCGAAAACCGCCGCGAGTGATCCTCGTCACCGGCCCGAAGCAAATTGATCGCGAAATGCTCGGCATTGTGGAAGACGTGGCGGCGGTCGCAGACGTCATCCAGACACCACAGCACCAGCCGCGGATCCAGCGACACCGAGGTGAAGGAATTGACCGTCAGGCCCAGCGCGCCCTCGGCGTCCTCGGCCGTCACGACCGTCACGCCGGTCGCGAAGGAGCCCAGGGCCCGGCGGTAATCTCTTGAAGCGTCGTCCACGGTTCCGACTAGGCCGCGCGGCGGCCGCACGCAACCGCTTCGGCAATGCCCCCTTAACCTTAAGCGCCGATGGTCCGTTCAGGATCCCGGGAGATTGCGCCCATGGCGATGATGGAGACCACGGTCGTCATCAAGAAGGTGAAGAAGGTGCAGGCCGCCGGGCACCACGGCGGAGCCTGGAAGGTTGCCTACGCCGACTTCGTCACCGCCATGATGGCCTTCTTCCTGCTGATGTGGCTGATAAACACCACCAGCCCCGAACAGAAGCGCGGCGTCGCCGACTATTTCGCCCCCGCGAGCGTCTCCGAATCAACCTCCGGCTCGGGCGGAATCCTGGGCGGGACGGCGCTGGGCGATGACGGAAACCGGAACGAGGGTTCCTCGGCCGTGGTCAGCCAGTTGGCTCCCGAGTCGCCAACAGACGCAGCCGCCGCGGGCCAGAGCTCGACCGCCGGCGCACTGGAGAACGCCAGCGACGCCGCCGTGCGCGAAGAACAGCAGCGCCGCGAGGAGGCCGCCTTCCAGAGCGCGGCGCAGTCCTTGCGCCAGGCCATGAAGGACATGCCGGAACTGGCCGAGCTCTCGCGCCAGATCCTGATCGACCAGACGCCCGAGGGCCTGCGCATCCAGCTGATCGACCAGGAGGGCCGCTCGATGTTCGAGCCCAACTCCTCCCGGCCAAATGAACGCGCGCGCCTGCTGCTGCGCGCCGTCTCACGTGTGATCGTCCAGCTGCCCAACCGGGTCACCGTCGCCGGGCATACCAGCGCCACCCCGGGAACCCGCAATGCGGCCGACTGGCCACTCTCGGCGGGGCGCGCCGACTCCGCACGCGCCATCCTGCAGTCCGCCGGCGTCGACCCCGACCGGGTCTACCAGGTCTCGGGCAAGGCCAATTCCGATCCGCTCTATCCCGACGACCCGACCCTGGCGGGCAACCGCCGCATCGCCATCGTGCTGTTGCGCGAGGCGCCGGTCCTGCCTTCGGACTCAAGCCTGTGACCCCATGGCCAACCTTGGGGCGCGAAGACGCTTGCAGGTGGTTCCGGGATGAGGACTAATCGCGTCGGAGGTAGAGAAACCGGGCCGTGACCCAGCACTTTTCGACACGACAGTTGAGGTTTTATCTCACGGCCCCGTCGCCGTGCCCCTACCTTGACGGCCGTTTCGAACGCAAGGTCTTCGCCCACCTGCCCCTGTCCGACGGCGCCACCGTCAACGACAGCCTGACCCAGATCGGGTTCCGCCGCTCCCAGAACATCGCCTATCGCCCGGCCTGCGAGGGCTGTGACGCCTGCGTCTCTGCGCGCCTGCCGGTCGAGCCCTACGTCTTCTCGCGGTCCGAACGCCGCATCCTGGAGCGCAACGGCGGCTTCACCCGCCACCTGGTCGAGGCCGAGGCCACGGCCGAGCAGTTCGAGCTGTTGCGCCGATACCTGAACGCGCGCCACGGCGGCGGCGGGATGAGCGACATGACCTGGCCCGACTTTGTCGCCATGGTCGAGGACACGGCGGTGCGCACCCACATCATCGAGTACCGCGCGCCATCGCTGGACCAAGGCCCCGGCGATCTGATCGCCTGCGCCCTGGTGGACCTGCTCGCTGATGGATTGTCGCTGGTCTACAGCTTCTACGAACCGCACTTGGCCAAGAGCAGCCTGGGCACCTTCGTGATCCTCGATCACCTGGTCCAGGCGCGGCTGACCGGGCTGCCTTACGTCTACCTGGGTTACTGGGTCCAGGGCTCAGCGAAGATGGACTACAAGGCCAAGTTCCGCCCGCTGGAGCTGCTCAAGCCCGGCGGCTGGGTCGCGCTGGACCACATCCCACCCGAAGAACTCTAGTCCGTCCGCCGCACGGCTCGAAATCGTCTTTGGAGGTAGCTCAATACAGCCGCCTCAAATTGCGGCGCCTCTACCCTTCGGAGCTGTTCCGCATTTTCGTAAGGCCAGGACATCGAGATTTCTTCGAAGTTGTCCGCGTAGGCTCGCGCAGCGATGAACGCACCCGACTGTTCGAAATCGTAGTCTATGAAGTTGTAAAATTGGACGAGATTACCGTCCTTCCAGTCCTCGAACACACCGTGCTCAATCCGAACCGGTCTGATCGAATCCTCGAGCTCCGGGCCGAGCGGCTGCATTAGCTGGTCGGCACCGACGTCCCGACGTTCGCCACCGCGGCGGCGCGTTCGGCGGCGTAGTCGTGGCCCGCCGCGAACTTGACCAGGGCCTCGATGCGCTTGGCGATCGGCGGGTGGCTGGCGAACAGTCCCACTCCCGGGTGCTCGATGAACATGGCCAGGATGTCGCGCGGCGCCTGGATATCGGCGAGGCCTGAGAACATCTGCAGGGCGCAGATCAT
>JANNVY010000054.1:0-1761 GCA_031408375.1 Pseudomonadota bacterium
GCCTTGTGGTCGACGGCCACCTGGGCGCGCCAGAAGGGCATGATGAGCGCGGAGGCTTCCTCGACGATATCGGCGAGGAGCTTGCCGATGTCGGCGGGGTCGGCCGAGGCCGGGGTTTTGGCGGCTGTTGCGGAATCGTTCACCGGCGGACCCTAGGACACGGCCAGACTTTGAAACAGATGCAAATCACCGCAGTTTCGAATCGTTGCAGAGGCGCCGCATGACCCTTCCCGACCTTTCCCACCACGACACTGCTGTTCCAGCTTCGGAAACCGTCCCCGGCGCCCGCGAACCGCTGGGTGAAACCGCCCTGGCGTCCTACCTCTCCGCCAAGCTGTGCCACGATTTCATCAGCCCGGCAGGCGCCATCGTCTCTGGCCTGGACCTGCTGAGGGACCCCTCGGCCCAGGACATGCGCGATGACGCCATCGGCCTGATCGAGGCCAGCGCCAACAAGCTGGTCCAGATCGTCCAGTTCTGCCGCGTCGCCTACGGGGCGGCCACGACCTCGGAGCGATTCGATTCGGGCGAACTGGAGAAGCTGGTGCGCGAGGCCTTCTCGCACATGCGCGCCGAGCTGGTCTGGAACGTCGACCTCGCCACCTTCGAGAAGCCCGCCGCCCGGGCTTTTCTCAACCTCGCCCAGCTCGCCGGCGCGGCCCTGCCCATGGGCGGCGAGGCTGCCATCGATGTGAAGGCCGAGGGCGACGGGGTGGTCATGCACACCGTCTCGAAGGGCCCCCGCGCCCGCCTCAAGGCCGAGACCATCACGGGCCTCAAGGGCGAACAGCTGAACGAAGGACTCGCCGGCCAATGGATCCAGGGATTCTGGCTCGCCGCGATCGTGCGCGAGGCCGGCGGGAGTCTCCTGCTGGACACGGATGAGGACATTGTGTCGCTGACCATCCGGATTCCGGCCTGACCAAACGACTCCTTAACCGTGGCCCGCGAGATTAGGGCCAAGCGGAAAACGGCGCCCCGGCGTCCGGACCCGCTCGTTCGGAGCCCGCGCCTGGCATGAAGACCTGTCTGATCGTCGATGACAGCCGGATCATCCGCAAGGTCGCGCGGCGCATCCTGGAGGAGCTCGACTTCGAGGTGGCGGAAGCCGCCGACGGGTCCGAGGCCCTGACCTACTGCCGCTCCGAAATGCCTGACGCCATCCTGCTGGACTGGGTCATGCCGGTGATGGACGGCGTCACCTTCCTGCGCCAGCTGCGCAACGAGACCGGCGGTCGGTCGCCCAAGGTCATCTTCTGCACTGCCGAGACCGAGCCGCGCCGTATCCGCGAGGCGCTGGCCGCCGGCGCCGACGAATACATGATGAAGCCGTTCGACGGCGACATCCTGGAATCCAAGCTGTCAGAAACGGGGCTGGTGTGAGCACCTTTTCCCCCGGACATGTCGATCACCTGGCGGCCATCCTGAAGGCCGTCTCGGGCTTCGTGCTGTCGGCCGACAAGCACTATCTGATCGAACCTCGCCTGGCGCCGGTGGCGCGCCGCTTCGGCATGGCCTCGGTTGAAGCCGTGCTGGGCAAGCTGCGGGGCAGTCCCGACGAGGACCTGATCTGGGCCGTGGCCGAGGCCATGAGCGTCAACGAAACCACCTTCTTCCGCGACCGGCACCCGTTCGAGCTGTTCCGCGACGAGATCGCGCCCGGCCTCGCCGCGCGCCGCGCCGGCGGCAAGGTGAAGGTCTGGTGCGCGGGCGTGGCCACCGGCCAGGAGGCCTATTCCCTGGCCATGCTGGGCGATGGTC
>JANNVY010000055.1:0-2743 GCA_031408375.1 Pseudomonadota bacterium
CCCAGGTTCACGTAGAAGCCGTCCTTCAACTCCTTGCTGGCCCGCTCGGCCAGTTGGTCGCGGGTCCAGGCCATTACGCGTCTTCCTTCTGACGGACGGTGCGCTGCTCGATGCGCTTCTCGAACGTCGACTGCACGATGCGGTCGACGAAGATGCCCGGGGTGTGGATCTGGTCCCCGCCCAGGGTCCCGACCGGAACGATTTCCTCGACCTCGGCGACGCAGAACTTGCCGGCCGTGGCCATCATCGGATTGAAGTTTCTCGCCGTCTTGCGGAACACCAGATTGCCGCGGGTATCGGCCTTCCAGGCCTTCACGATCGACAGATCAGCGACCAGACCACGCTCCATCACATAGTCGCGGCCATCGAAGTTGCGCACTTCCTTGCCCTCGGCGACCAGGGTGCCGACGCCGGTGGCGGTGAAGAAGGCCGGGATGCCCGCCCCGCCGGCGCGGATGCGCTCGGCCAGGGTGCCCTGGGGATTGAACTCCAGCTCCAGCTCGCCGGCCAGGTACTGGCGTTCGAACTCCTTGTTCTCGCCGACGTAGGACGAGATCATCTTCTTGATCTGCTTGGTCCACAGCAGCAGGCCGAGGCCGAAATCGTCCACCCCTGCGTTGTTGGAGATCACGGTCAGGCCCTTGGTCCCCGCTTCGCGGATGGCCAGGATCAGGTTCTCGGGGATGCCGCAAAGGCCGAAGCCGCCGCTCATGACAGTCATGCCGTCGAACAACAGCCCGTCCAGCGCCGCGCGAGTGTCGGGATAAACCTTCTGCATCGCCTCTGTGTCTCCGAAAGGTGCGCGGGTGTCCTAGGAAAACCCGGCCTGCAATACAAGGGCGGCGCGCGCGGGCAGGCCCGATGAATATTGGGGGTATCAGCCAGCCGCGCCCATAAAGATCAATTTCGCTGAACGCGTTTGACGAGTAGAGTCGGGAGAGTTGCCAGCGGAGTCGTGCACGGGGGCCAGCGGAGCAATCGGTGACCAAGACCGTCTGCGTTATCGAAGACGATGAACTGGTCCGGGCGCGTCTCGGCGACTTCCTGCGCGCGGCCGGCCACAAGGTGCTGGAAGCCGGGTCCGCGGATCGGGGGATCGAACTCATTCGAACCGAACGCGCGGATGTGGCGATCGTCGACATCCTGATGCCGGACCGGGATGGACTTCAGGCGATCGGCCAGCTTCGCCGCACGCGTCCGGATCTCCGCATCATCGCGATCTCGGGCGGCGGCCGCGTCGGTCCGGACGTCTACCTGGATCTCGCAATACAGGTCGGAGCCGACGCCAGCCTGACCAAGCCCATCGGCGAAACTGATCTCAGAGCCGCGGTAGAGGGATGACCCTGTCGGTCTGGGGGCTGATCATCCTTGGCGCGCTGGCGGGTCTCGTCGTCGGCGTGGCCGCGACGGCGATCGTGGTCGGTGGCCGGGAGCGCCGCCGCGGCGCCCTTGTGGCGGCCCTGCATTCCGAAGCAGCGCGACTTCGGGTCCTGTTCGAGGGCGCCCCGGAAGGGATCATGACGTTTGATCGCGACGGCACGATCCGCAACGCCAACCCCGCCGCGCACCGGTTGTTTGGTTACGGCAAGGGTCGCCTGGTCGGGACTCCCGGCTCCGCCACCCTGGCCGAACACGATCGCGAGCGGGCGCGGCGGACAATGCTGGACCCTGCAAATCTCGCGAGCGGCGGTTTCGAGACGGAATACACCGGGCTGCGTGCGACCGGCGCAACCTTTCCAATGCAGGTCTCGATGACCTATGCGCCGCCGGAAGAGGACTGGTTCGCCCAGGTCTTCGTCCGGGACGTTTCACGCCAGCGGGACGTGGAGCGGGTGAAGGACGAGTTCGTCTCGACGGTCAGCCACGAACTGCGTACGCCGCTCACCTCGATTGCAGGATCGCTGGGACTTATCGCCGGGGGCGCGGTGGGCGCCCTGCCGGAAAAGGCGGCGCGACTGATCTCGATCGCCCAGTCCAACAGCCAGCGCCTGGTCCGGCTGATCAACGATGTACTGGACATGGAGAAGCTCACCTCGGGCTCCCTTCCGTTCCACATGGTCGAGACTTCGCTGACGGACGTAGCCGAACGCTCCATCGAGATGACGCGCGGCTATGCAGAGCAATTGGGCGTCGAGCTCCTTCTGGAGGTCGGAAAGGCGGGGCTCGCTGTCCGCGGTGACCCGGACCGGCTGATCCAGGTCGTGGTCAACCTCCTGTCGAACGCCGCCAAGTACTCGCCAGGCGGCGAGATCGTCCGTGTTCGGGTGGATGGCGACGGGGCCAGCGCCCACCTTTCCGTTTCCGACAGCGGTCCCGGGGTGCCAGAGGCGTTCCGTGACCGCATTTTCAGCCGCTTCGCCCAGGCCGACGCTTCGGATGCGCGCGGCAAGAGCGGCACGGGCCTGGGACTCTACATCGCCAAGGAGATCGTTGAGCGCCATGGCGGTCGGCTGTGGTTCGAAAGTCCCGACAGCGGAGGGGCGACCTTCCACCTCGAACTGCCGACGCTGTCTCCGGCTCCATCCCAGCTGTCTGCGACCGACCGCATCCTGCTGGTCGAGGATGAGCCCGCGGCGGCGGCGTTGCTCGGCGCCATCCTGGAAGACAACCAACTGAAAGTGGACCACGCGGGCACCCTGGCCGAGGCTCGCGCCCTGCTGAAGAAGTATGGCCGCTACGGCGCCCTGGTGCTGGACCTTCGCCTGCCGGACGGCGACGGGGTCGACCTGGCCAAGGATGTCCG
>JANNVY010000056.1:0-1616 GCA_031408375.1 Pseudomonadota bacterium
TGACCAGCCGCTCGTGCGCCAGCCGGGGCTTGAGCTTGCGGTAAAGCCTGAGCGTCACGTCGGCGTCCTCGGCCGCGTAGCGCGTCGCGGGCTTCAGTTCGACGTGCTTGAAGCTCTTCTGCGCCTTGCCGATGCCGGCGACCTCCTTGAACGAGATCGGCTTGTAGCCGAGCAGCAGCTCGCTGAGCTCGTCCATGCCGTGGCCGTGCAGACCGCCCTCCAGCACATAGGAGATCAGCATGGTGTCCTCGATCGGGGACACGGCGACGCCGTGGCGCGACATCACGGCCAGGTCGTACTTGATGTTCTGGCCGACCTTGAGGATCGAGGGGTCCTCCAGCAGCGGCTTCAACTTCGCCAGCGCCGCGGCCATCTCGGCCTGGACTATGGGCTCGCCGTCGTTGCCCCCCAGCAGATCGCCGGACGGTTCGGAACAGTGACCGAGCGGGATGTAGCAGGCCTCGTTCGGCCCCACGGCCAGCGACACGCCGCAGAGACCCGCGTGGCTCGATGACAGGGCGTCGGTCTCGGTGTCGAAGCCGACGACGCCCGCCTCGCGGCACCGCGCGATCCAGCGGTCCAGCGCATCCAGGTCCTGGACGCACTCATAGGCGTCGAGGTCGAAGGTCTCGGGAACCACGTCGGCGGGCGGCGCCACGTCGCGCGGGATGTAGGCGTTCGGCGCGCCCTGGACCCGCGACGGGCGCGGCCGTGGGTTGTCACCCAGTCCTGCGCCGTCGGGATTGTGCTCGACCCTGCCGTCGCCGACGCGCCTGGCCAGGGTCGTGAACTCCATCTTGCCGAAGAAGGCGGCCAGGGCCGCG
Organism: Pseudomonadota bacterium; assembly: GCA_031408375.1. Lineage (GTDB taxonomy): Bacteria > Pseudomonadota > Alphaproteobacteria > Caulobacterales > Caulobacteraceae > JAEZEZ01. Next base: position 825 of record JANNVY010000056.1, read on the forward strand.
GGGTCCGGGTCGCGGACCTTCAGGTCGTCCAGCGCGACAGGCAGGGGCGTGTCGCAATCCAGCGTGACCAGCGTTCGCGACATGCGGATCTGGTCGGCGAAATCGATCAGGGTCTGGCGGCGCTTGTCCTGCTTCACTTCGCCCGCGCGGGCCAGCAGGGTGTCGAGGTCGCCGTACTCCTCGATCAGGGCCGCGGCGGTCTTCACCCCGATGCCCGGCGCGCCCGGGACGTTGTCGGTGGAGTCGCCGATCAGGGACTGGACGTCGATGACCTTTTCGGGCGGAACGCCGAACTTTTCGATCACCTGCTCGCGCCCGATGCGCGCGTCCTTCATCGGGTCGTACATCCACACGCCGTCGCGGATCAGCTGCATCAGGTCCTTGTCGGAGGACACGATGATCGCCTCGCCGCCCATCTCGGCGACCTTGCAGGCGTAGGCCGCGATCAGGTCATCGGCCTCGTAACCGGCCAGCTCGACCGCCGGGGTCCCGAAGGCGATGGTGGCCTCCCGCGTCAGCGGGAACTGCGGGATCAGGTCCTCGGGCGTCGGCGGGCGGTGGGCCTTGTACTGGTCGTAGAGCGTGTTGCGGAAGGTCTTTTCCGAATGGTCGAAGATCACCGCCAGGTGGGTCGGCGCAGCCAACGATACGAGGAGCGCGGAGTCGATCGCCCAGTGACGGTGGGATGCTCGCAACGCTGGCCTCCTCGGGGCTGGTCGATGGACCGAAGGTCCTGCAGGACTCGGAATGACGGACACGCTGAGTGGATACGTTGCCCCAGGCCTTGGCCTC
>JANNVY010000057.1:0-11903 GCA_031408375.1 Pseudomonadota bacterium
TCAAGGGCCGGATGCAGGGTCAACCACGCCGGGACAGGTCGCAATACGGCAGTGAGATCGATTTCGGGGGCGGTCATCTCAGTCAGCGGATCCGGCCTTCAGATACCAACCGCTGATCGCCAGCCGGTCGCGCGGCGCGAAGTCAGTCACCTGGGTCACCGAGTGGTCCATCGGCACCCTGAACAGACTGAGCGAATTGAACAGGGGATTGAAGCCCTCGACGATGCGGCCACCCTCGTGGAACAGCAGGAGCCCACCCCATTCGGGGCGCCACTCCCGCGACAGGTTGAAAACCCAGGCCGACAGCCGTCGCGTGGCGGTGTCGCGGTCGGAATGGAGGGTGAGCAGATCGCCCTGACGGTAGCGGGTGGCCTGGGCCTCGCAAGCCACGGAAGCATCGCCGGTGACGGCCGCCCCGAAGGCGAGGAACTCCTCGCCGTTGACGAAGTCATAGAAGGCATTGAGCCCGTCGCCGCGTTCCAGGCCGAAGGCGCGTTCCGCCGACAGCCGACGGACGTCGAACATGTACTGCATGGCCGGATCGTCCGGGTCGATCCGGGCTTCCTCGATCCATCGGGCGTGGATCTTTTCGACCGGTTCGTGGCCCGCCAACGGCGCCGAGAACGAGCCGGAAGCCAGACGGACGCTGCGCAACCAGCTCTGCTCGGCGTCGAGCGCCGCGGCAAGGGCCTGGGCGCTGAGCGGATCGAGTATGTCGCGCACCTGAAGCCGGCCCGTCGCATCGAACTGGGCGCGTAGCGCAGCGACATCGAGGTCGGGCGACAGGGCATACCGGTCAGTCTGAAAGACCGCGTCCACGGGTTGCGCGCCTCCTACTGGTTGCGGCCTGACTACAGGGAACGCTAAGCACCTTCTCGCCTTTCGAGTAAGACGGGCGCGACACTGGCCGCAAGAGGAAAATCCCATGGCCCGATTTGCCTTAGCCCTGCACGGCGGCGCCGGCGCCAAGCGCGACCGGGACTATTCGGCCGAGGTTCCGCACATGCGCGGCCTCGTGGAGGCGGCCCGTGACCGGCTGGCGGCGGGGGCAAGCGCGCTGGACGTGGCGGTGGAGACGGTGCGGGCACTGGAGGATTCCGGCCTCTATGTGGCCGGCCGCGGCGCCTCCCCCAACTCCATCGGCGAATACGAACTGGACGCCTCGATCATGACCGGACCCGAGCGCCACGCCGGATCGGTCGCGGCGCTTCAGGGTTTCCGGAATCCCGTGGATGTCGCCCGGCTGGTGCTGGAGAAGACCCCCCACGTCATGCTGGCCGGGGTTGGCGCGGCCCATTTCGCCGCCGAACACGACTGCGCCCGCATCATCGACCCCGCCGCCTGGTTCACCAGGGCCGGCCAGGGCGAGGACAATCACCCGCCGGGCACGCTGGCCCACGGCACGGTCGGCTGCGTGGTGCTGGACGCCGACGGCCGCATGGCCGCGATCACCTCGACCGCCGGGGTGTTCGGCAAGCTGCCGGGCCGCGTCGGCGACAGCCCCATCATCGGCTCGGGGACCTGGTGCGACGGCGAGGTCGCCGTCTCCGGCACCGGCCAGGGCGAGTATTTCATGCTGACCGCGGCCTGCGCCCAGGTCAGCTGGCGGGTCCAGGCCGGCCAGGACCTGCAGGAAGCGGTCGCCGACGTGCTGAGCGAGATCGGCGAGCTGGGCGGCGACGGCGGCCTGATCGCGCTGGACCGCGAGGGGCGGATTGCCACGCTCTACAACTCCGAGGGCATGAAGCGGGCGGTGCTGACGACCAGCGGGGATATCCGGGCGGAGGTCTTCGACTGACGCCTTAAATCCCCCGCGTTTTGTGCTATATGGCGGTCCTCCCGACCTCTGAAGGATTTCCCGTGGGCGCGACGACCCTCGACCTTTCCCGCGCTTCGAAAGCGCTCGCCAGGCCCAACCTGTCGGGGATGACGCGCGACGAACTGCGCGCGGCGATCATCGAGGCCGGGGTGGCCGAGGCGGCCAAGGCCAAGATGCGCGCGAGCCAAGTCTGGGGCTGGATCCACCACTACGGCGTGACCGATTTCGCGGCCATGACCAACATCGCCAAGGACACACAAGCGAGGCTGACCGAGGCCTTCTCTATCGACCGACCCGAGATCGTCGAACGCCAGGTGTCCAAGGACGGGACGCGCAAGTGGCTGATCCGCTTCGCGCCCGGCATAGAGGCCGAGACGGTCTACATTCCCGATGTGGGACGCGCCGGCGCGCTCTGCGTATCCAGCCAGGTCGGTTGCACGCTGAACTGCACCTTCTGCCACACGGGCACCCAGAAGCTGGTGCGCAACCTGACCGCCGCCGAGATCGTCGCCCAGGTGCAGGTGGCCCGCGACGATCTGGGCGAGTGGCCCTCGCCCAAGGAAGACCGCCGCCTGTCCAACATCGTCTTCATGGGCATGGGCGAGCCGCTCTATAACCTCGACCACGTGGCCAACGCCGTCGACATCATCGCCGACAACGAAGGCATCGCCATATCGCGGCGGCGCATCACCGTCTCGACCTCGGGCGTTGTGCCCGAGATCGAGAAGCTGGGCGCGCGCACCGCCACCATGCTGGCCATCAGCCTGCACGCCACCAACGACGAGTTGCGCAACGAGCTGGTGCCGCTGAACAAGAAGTACCCGATCGAGCAGCTGATGGCGGCGATCCGGACCTATCCGGGCCTGGGCAACGCGCGCCGGGTGACGTTCGAATACGTGATGCTGAAGGGCGTCAACGACAGCCCCGCCGAGGCCAGGGCCCTGGTGAAACTGCTGAAGGGCATCCCGGCCAAGATCAACCTGATCCCTTTTAATCCTTGGCCCGGCACGGTCTACGAGTGCTCCGACTGGCCCACCATTGAGCGCTTCGCCGCCGAACTGAACCGCGCCGGCTACGCCAGCCCGATCCGCACCCCGCGCGGTCGCGATATCCTGGCCGCCTGCGGCCAGCTGAAGTCCGAGAGCGAGAAGGTCCGGGCCAGTGCGCTTCGCGCCATGGTCCAGGTCGACTAGGTCGCACCCCGCGACCCTGCGACGCCCTTCCCGCTTGGCGCGGGTCGTGCATTGGGTAAGGCTGACGCACGGCGCGTAGCCAGAGTGAAACAACCGCCATGGATCTAACCCAACTGGTCCCCGACCTTTCCAGCCCGGAAGTCCAGGCCTTCGCCTCGGGATTCCCGGTCACCCTGGCCCATGCCGGGATAACGGCGCTGCTGCTTTTCATCGGCGCGACGCTCTACGCCCTGCTGACCCCCTACAAGGAAATCGCTCTGATCCGTGAAGGCAACGCGGCCGCGTCCGTAGCCCTGGGCGGGGTGCTCATCGGTCTGGCCCTGCCGCTGGCGGCGTCGCTTTCGGCCTCCAACTCGGTGATGGAGATCATCGTCTGGGGGGCGGCGACCCTGATCCTGCAGTTGCTGGTCTTCCGGATCATTGATTTCCTGCTTACAGGCCTGCCGCAGCGTATCCAGGAGGGCGAGGTTTCCGCCGCCGTGCTGCTGGTCTCCGCCAAGCTGGCCTCTGCCATCGTGCTCGCCGCCGCCGTAGCCGGCTAGAGCAGTCCCCAAGTGTTCCGCATCCCAGACTGGCTGATCTACGGCGCCCTGGTGCTGGCCCTGCTTTTCGCCAGCCTTGGACGCCGTGAGAACGCCGACGCACCGGCCGCGCCGCCGGAGGAAAGTGACGAAGTCGGCGCCCTGCTCGGCCCCTCCACCCCCTTTGACCCATCGGTCGTCGTCGATGCCGGCGAGGGGCCGTTCCAGCCGGCGTCCGGGACCGCCTTCGCCGTTGCGGAGGCCGGCGATTGGCTGACCGCGCGGCATGTCGTCGAGGGCTGCCGACGCGCGGCGATCATCGTAGCGGGCGACCAAGCGGTCGCGGCCCGCGTCCGCTATTCCACCTCCACCGACATCGCCATCCTGTCCACACAGGGCGGGCCCAGGTCCCTGCCTGTCGCCCCGCCAACGATGCATGTGGGCGAGCGCGCCTTCCACCCCGGATTCCCGCAGGGACGTCCCGGTGAGGCGGCCACCCGACTTCTGGGCCGCGAGACGCTCAAGGTCCGGGGCCGCGGGGCCCGCGACGAGCCGGTTCTGGCCTGGGTCGAAATCGGTCGCACCGATGGCCTGAACGGTTCCCTGGCAGGCCTGTCCGGCGCGCCGGCGCTGGACAGCAAGGGCCGCGTCGTCGGCGTTACCATCGCCGAAGCCCCGCGCCGGGGCCGCATCTACACCTCCGCGCCGGAATCCCTGCGAGTGGCCGTTGACCACACCCGCCGCGGCGGCGACGAGACCGGGCTCGGCGATATCATGACCGTCGAGAACTACGGCCGCGTCGGTGACGAACTGCGCCGCGAACTGCGCATCGCCCAGGTCGTCTGTCTGGCGACCTGACGCAAATCCCTCCCCGTTGGCGAAGGATTTACCTGAGGCTCGCCGAGTCGAGGTTCAGTTCGCTGGCCTTGATGACCTCCACGTTCGGATACTTCGCCCGCAGCGCCTCGATGAAGATCGACGCGTCGCCGGCGATGACGATGGACGCCTGGGACGGATCAAAGACCTCACGCCCGGCCGCCTGGATCTGTTCGGGCGTCACCGCCGTCACGCGCCCGACGTAGCGCCCGACCTCGCTGAGATCGACCTGGTAGAGCGCCAGGTTGCCCAGCAGGCCAGCGTAGTCCTCGGTGGTTTCCAGGGTGCGGCCAAAGCCGCCGATCACCACCGCCTGGCGGGCGGCAAGCTCCGGCGCTCCGATCGTCTCGACGCCCAGGCGGCGTAGCTCGGCGATGACCAGATCGACCACCTCGACGGCGCTTTCGTTCTTGGTCTGGGTCGAGGCCACCAAGGGTCCAACCTCGCGCCGGAAGGCGACCGAGGAGCGCGCGCCGTAACTGAGGCCGCGCTTGATGCGGATCTCCTGGTTCAGACGCGACGAGTAGCCGCCGCCCAGCACGTTGTTGGCAACCAGGGTCGGGTAGTAGGCCGGGTCGGCGCGACGGAGGCCCGGGCGCGTCACGGCCACGGCGGCCTGCCCGGACTGGGGCAAGTCGATTGCGATGATGCGAGGCGCCACCGCCACGTTGGGGGCCGGTGTCGGCGCGGCCGCCCCGGCCGCCCCGCGCCAGTCGCCGAACAGCTTCTGGGCGAGGGCGAAGCCCTCCTCGGCGGTCAAGTCGCCGGTCAGGATCAGGGTGGCGTTGTCGGGCCGCCAGGCGCTGCGGTGGTAGGCGTTGACGTCTGCCGTGGTGATCGCCGCAAGCGACGTCTTCGTTCCACCCAGCGGCGCGCCGTAGGGCGCGTCGCCATAGACCAGTCGGGCGGCGGCGAAGGCGGCCAGTTCGCCGGGATCGCTCATTGCGACCTCCAGGTCGTCCAGCGACTGGCGGCGCGCGCGGTCCAGCTCCTCGGCCGCGAACACGGGATTGCGCGCCACGTCGGCGAAGACGGTCATGGCCGGGTCCAGCTGGTCGGACTTTACCGTCAGCGTCAGCTGCGAGCCGTCGTAGCCGGCGCCGGCGCCCAGCTCTCCGCCCAGGGCCTCGATCTCCTGGGCGACACGGGTGGCCGAGCGGGTGGCGGTGCCCTTGGTGATCAGCGACGCGGTCAGGTTGGCGACCCCGGGTCGGCCGGCGGGGTCAGCCGCGCCGCCGGCCTCGACCACCATGTTGGCGGTGACCAGCGGCAGGTCCCGGTCAGGCGAGACGATGACGCGCAGGCCGTTGGGCAAGGTGCGTTCGGCCGGGGTAGCGACGGCCAGGTTGATGGGCACGGCGGGCGCGGGCGGCCGGATGCGGTCTGTGTCGGCCGCGGGCGTGACGGTGCGGATGTCGGCCGGGATCGCCAACGCCGCGTCCACCACCGTGGCGGCGGTGGCGTAGGTGCGGGCGTCGGCGGGCTTGTCCGTGTCGGGCAGGTAGCGGATCACCGAGCGCAGGTCGTCGCGGAGGTACTTGCGGGCGACGCGCTGGACGTCGGCGGCGGTGACGGCCTGGATCTGGGCGATGATCCGGTTGGCCTGGTCGGGGTTGCCCGAAAGGATGGCGGCGCGGGCCAGCGCCCGGGCCTTTCCGTCGGCAGTCTCCTGTTCGCGGAGCGCCGCGGTGATGAGCTCGTTCTTGGCCTCGGCGAGCTCGGCGGCGGTGACCGGCTCGGTGGACAACCTTGTCACCTCGGCGCGCAGGGCCGCTTCGCCCTCCTCAACGCTCTTGCCGCCGGCCAGGATGGCGATGACTGCGGTAGCGTTGGGCTGCTGCGCGCTGCCCAGGAAGGTGAAGGCCGACTGGGCCAGCTGCTTCTCATAGACCAGCGAGCGATAGAGCCGCGAGCTCTCGCCGGTGGCCAGGATGGCGTCAGCGACGACCAGGGCGGCGATGTCGGGGCTGTCAGCAGCCGGGTTGGGATAGGAGATCGCGACCGCCGGCAGCGGCGTGTTGGGCTCGTAGACCGTCCAGGTGCGCGGACCGGTGCGGGGCGGCTCCAGGGTGGTGACGCGCGGCAGGGGGGTCGTCGGCCGGGCGACCGGACCGAAGTACTTGTCGACCCAGGCGTCGAGCTGGGCGTCGTCGAAGTTGCCGACCACGAACAGGGTGGCGTTGTCGGGGCGGTAGTAGGTGGCGTGGAAGGCGCGGACATCGTCCACGGTGGCTGCGTCGAGGTCTTCGATGGAGCCGATGCCGGGCCGGCCGTAGGGCGAGCGGTCGTAGGAAATCTGGGGCAGCAGCAGGTAGAACAGCTTGCCATAGGGCTGGGCGAGCACGCGCTGGCGCAGCTCCTCCTTCACCACGTCCCGCTCGGATTTGAACACCGCTTCGTCGACGACCAGGTTGCCCATGCGCTCGGCCTCGGCCCACAGGATGCGCTCCAGGTGGTTGGCCGGCACGACCTCGAAGTAGTCGGTGTAGTCGTCGTTGGTCGATGCGTTGTTGAAGCCCCCGACGTCCTCGGTGAGGCGGTCGAACTGCTCGTTGGCCAGGTTACGGGTCTGCTTGAACATCAGGTGCTCGAACAGGTGGGCGAAGCCCGAGCGGCCGCGCGGATCGTCCTTCGACCCGACCCCGTACCAGACCTGGACCGAGACATTGGCCGTCGAGGTGTCGCGCACGGCGTAGATGCGCAGGCCGTTGGGCAGGGTGCGGACCCGGTATTCGATGGGCTTCGCCGCGCTCGCAGGGGCCGCCACCGGGGCCGCATTGGCGACCGCCAAGGGGGCGGCGGCGAAGATCGCCAGGACAGAGGCGGACAGGACGAGCGCGCGTTTCATGGGAACTCCGGCAAAGGGCGCGCGGACGCTACCCCGGCCGGGGCGCGGGCGCGACTTACGGAGCTGTAATGCGGCAGCGGGTCCCTGGCGACCTAGCGGCCCCCCGCCGCGGTGGCCGCCGGACGCGGGGTCGGGACCACCACCGCCACCACCGGGGGCTTGACCAACCACTTGGCAGCGTAGGTCTTGATCTCGTCGAGAGTCAGGCTGGCGAAGATGCCCTCATAGGTCAGGAAGTCATTGAGGTTGGTGGCGTCCTGGGCCGAGCCGTCCAGCGCGTTCATCCACCACTCGTTGGTGCTGCGCGCCTGGCGACGTTGTTCGAGGAAGGGCGTGCGCACGTCATTGAGCGTGGCCAGGTCGATGTGGCCGCGCGCCATCTCGGCGCCGACCGCCTGGATCTCGCGGGCGACCGCCTCGGCGTCTTCCGGCGCCGTTTCGACCATGACGGTAATGGCGCCCTGGTCGGAGAAGTCAGGCATGGAGATGGAGGCCGAGGGCGAATAGCTCTTGCCCAGCTCCTCACGGATGCGGTGGCGCAATTGGAAGTCCAGCACCGAGGCGACGAGGTTCAGCGCGAACTCCTCCCGGCGGCGAGCGGGATCGGCCACGTAGAGCGGCCAGACTACCGCCACGACGGCCTTTTCGGGCGGGCCATCGTGGAAGGCGCGGATGACACCCGGCGCCTGTGCGGGGTAGCGAGTCCACCAGGCGTCGGGGCGCCGCTCGAAGCGGCCAGTCCGGCGCGGCAGGGCGCCGAGCGTCTGGGACATCAGGGTCGTCATCTCCTGCTCGGCGATGTCGCCGACTACCGTCACCTCGAGCGGCGCCGTGGTCAGCAGCGGCTTGAACATCCGCTCGAAATCCCTGGAGCGGATGGCAGCCAGGCGCTCACGCGTCGGCAAGTTCAAGGGGCTGCCCGGCGTGACCGCATCGCTAAGCGCCTGGCTGAGCACCAGGTTCGGGTCGGTCCGATGCATGCGGTAGATGGTGTCGATCGCGGTCGGCAGGCGGGCGTCGAGCCCCGGTCGAAAACCCGGATCGGTCAGATAGGCGGCGAGGACCTGCAGCTCTGTCTCCAGTCCGTTGGACGCCGTCAGGCCTTCGAGGATGAAGGCGGTGTCCAGCATGCTCATGTCGGCGCCCCAGCCGCGGTCGGAGAAGATGCGCCGGACGGTGTCGGCGTCGTGCTTGCCCAGACCGCCCTCGACCAGCAGCTCCGAGCCGATCGTGGCGGTGAACAGGTCGGCCGGCGCCATGCCGCCGCGCCCGGCGCCGAAGCGGACCCGCACCGAGACCCGGTCCTCGGCGAAGGCCGTCTGCTTGAAGTTGACCACCACGCCGTTCGCGAAGGTCAGGCGGGTGAAGCCCGGCGGGTCGATGGTCTCGCGCTTGACCACCCGGCCCGGCTGGCCAAAGCGAGTATAGGCCCAGGTTGCCGGCCTGGCGGCCACGAACTGGGGAGGCGCTGGACCCTGCTGGGCGCGCGACCAGACGGCGACCAGCTCGGGAGCGGCGGGGGCCTGGGGCGCGGTAAGCGCAATGAACGGACCGGGGCCGGACCAGTCAAGCTCAGCGCGGCGGCGAAGCGTCTCGGGGGTGAACCCCGCGACAGCGCGCTCGTAGACGCGGGCATATTCGTCAGGATCAGCGCTTACTGACCCTTCCGACTGGGCGGCCATGACCGAGCCGGCGAGGTCCGAGCTCTGGCGCGTGCCCTGGCCGCCCGCCGCGCCACGTAGCAGGGAGCGCTTGGATTCTATGGCGCGGTTCAGCTCATCCTGGGTCGGGCCGTGGGCGATGAAGCGCCGCGCTTCGGTCGACAGCGCGGTCAGTGCGCCTGCCCAGTCATCCTGCAGCGGCACGCTCATCAGGCAGGTCTGGGCCGACTCGCGGTTGGAATCGTCCCAGGTCGCCACGCCGGCGAGAAAGGCGGGTCGCTCGGCCGAGGCCAAGGCCACGAGCCGTTCGTTGAGCACCGCCTGCCACAGCTCATGCTTCAGTTGCTCGCTCAGGCTGGTGACCGTCATGGGGGCGGGAGGCGCGCCGCGCGCCACCTGACAGGCCATCAGGAAGGTGGGCAGGCTCGGCTCGGAGCGCACAAGGACTTCCATCCGCCGGGAGGGGTCCGGCGCTCCGCGAGGCGCGCGGGCGGGGGCCGGCCCCTTGCCGCGCCAGGAGCTGAAGCTGTCGCGCACGCGGCGTTCCAGCTCGGCCACGGGCAGATCCCCGACCACGACGACCACGGCGTTCTCGGGACGGTACCAGCGCTCGTAGAAGGCGCGCAGCTGGGCTGCGGTCATGGCGGAAATCGAGGTGCGCGTGCCGATCGGGTCGCGGGTCGGGGTGCGTAGTCCCCGGCCCATGAAGTCGCCGATGGCTTCGGCGACCGATCGCTGGGCACTCAGGCTGGCGTTCATTTCCGACAGCACCACGCCGCGCTCGCGAAGCACCGCCTGCGGGTCGATGGTCATGCCGTCGGCGACATCGCGCAGCCACTTGAAGGCGAGGTCCAGCTTGCCGGCGTCCGAGCCGGGCAGATCCAGCATGTAGACGGTCGAGAAATAGCTGGTCTGGGCGTTGTGATCGCGGCCGAACTGGACGCCCGCGGGGGCCAGGGTGCGATCCAGCGCGTCCTCCGGGAAGTTGCGAGTGCCGTTGAAGGCCATGTGCTCGAGGAAGTGGGCGACGCCGCGCTCGGTCTCGCCCTCCTCGAAGCTCCCGACGTCGATGAACATGCGCATGGAGACGGCGCCCGAGGGCGTGCCGTTGTGCATCACCGAATAGCGCATGCCGTTGGGCAGCACGCCCCGCCGGATGTTTGGGTCCTGGGCGATAATGTCGCTATTGGCAGGCCGCAGGTCGGCGGTGACCGAGGGACGCGGGGCTTCCGCGCCCGGCGTTCCCTTGGGTCCGCCCTCGTCGGAGCGCGCCTTTTCGCCCGAACCCTGGGTCTGGTTGTCCGGCGTCTTGGAAGACTGGGCAAAGGCCAGGGGGCCTGCGCTGGCCAGCAGCAGGATGGCGGCCCAGGCAGTCAGAAAGCGGAATAAGCGCAACGGATCAACCCCTGGGGCGACGAGTGAGTGGCGAACCTAGTCGTGCAAGTCCCAGGCCGCCAGAGGCCCTCCTGTCGCGCCACGGCGGCGGGCCGGCGGCATACTCGCACCGACACCGTGGCGGTTGAGGGGCGAATGCCCCAGCCAGTCTCCTCCTACCCGTTCACGGCCTTCTTGCAGGCGGCGACCGCACGCGTGACGGCGTCGAGCTGGCGGTCGATCCGGGTCTTGTAAGGCATGGAAATCTGGTGATCGAGCGCGGCGCGCTGGGCGGCGGCAAGGCCCAGCTTGGCCTCTGCTTCGCCGCCGCAGGCCCCCGCGACTGGACCGGGCATGGTCATGGCCTGCCAGGCGGCGCGGGCCGCCTCGCAGGCGGCCACGCCCGTGTCGGCGACGACCTTGGCTTCATTCAGGGTCATCTTGCTGGACTTGTAGGCCTGTAGCGCGACCTTGGTCTCCTTGTTGGCGTCATCGCAGGGCTTCATGGCCGGCGACATGGCGGCCTTGAAGTCAGCCCCCGCCGCCCCGGGGGCGCCACCCGGCGCCGGCGCACCGCCGCCGACCCGCCAGGAAAAGTGCGCCGCAGACCACGGCCCCGATGATGCGCGACATGCCCGCCTCCGAAGTGGACGGCCAGTCTGGACGCGGCGGGTTAGGGGGGCGTTACCGCCGGCCACGGGAAACCGGACCTCGCGTCGGGGGCGAAGGGGGTGGTGCGCTGCGCCGATAAGGGCTCAGGTCGCATGATCATGCTCAAAGTCCGCGCAAAACCGGCCTGCGTCGTCGCTTCAGTCCTGCTGGGCGCCGCCGGTCCGGCCCTCGCCCAGGAGGTCAGCTTCAACCTGGGGGTCCAGAGCGACTACGCGGTGCGCGGCGTCAGCCAGACAGAGGGCGACCCGTCGGTATTTGGCGGCGTCGATGCGACCCTGGGGCAGGCCTATGTCGGGCTCTGGGCCTCGAACGTGGCGTTTCCGGGTGATCCCGATACGTCCGCCGAGATCGACCTCTACGGCGGCTGGCGCACCACCCGGGGGGCGTGGACCCTGGAGGCCGGAGGGGTCGCGTATCTCTACGCCGGCCAGCCGTCCGGGGCGGCCTATGACTTCTTCGAAGCCAAGCTGGCCGCCTCGCGAACCCAGGGTCCGTGGACGATGGGCGCGAGCCTGTTCGCCTCACCGGACTTCTTCGGCTCGAGCGAGGATGAGGCCGTCTATGTCGAGGCCAACTCCGCGGTGCGGCTGACGCCGAAACTGGCGATCTCCGCCGCCCTCGGCCGCCAGTCGGTTTCGTCGGACTTCGACTACACGAGCTGGAATGTTGGTGTGACCTGGAGCGTCACCGACCGGATCGCGCTGGATGTCCGTGGCTGGGACACCGACGAGCGTGGCTTTGGCGAAATCTACCGGCCGCGCGTGGCCGCCGCACTGAAGGCGACCTTCTAGGGGCAGCCTAGAACCGTCGCGGCGCGGGCCCGTCCACGGCCGGCTCGCAGGTGCCGTCGAACGCATCGCCCACCAGGGCGCGCACGCTGATCGCCCCGGTGCTCCGGTCGATGGTTACGCGCGGGCTGTAGACGAGGCTGTGGGAATA
>JANNVY010000058.1:0-8155 GCA_031408375.1 Pseudomonadota bacterium
CTCAGCTCTCCGGCGCGGCGGGTTCGATCGTGACGCTTTCGCCACATCCGCAGGCGTCGGTCTCGTTCGGATTGCGGAAGACGAACTTCGACGCCAGCCGCCCGACCTCGTAATCGATTTCCGTGCCGACAAGGAAAAGCACCGCCTTGGGCTCGATAAGGATGGTGACGCCCTTGTCGGTGACCACCTCGTCCAGCGGATCGGCCGCCTCGGCATAGGCCAGGACGTACTCCTGCCCGGCGCAGCCCGAGTTCTTCACGCCCACGCGCAGGCCCGCGATCGGGGTCTCGGAGCGGCCGATGATCTCGCGCACACGCTCGGCCGCCGCCTCGGTCAGGGTGACCGCTTGCGGGCGAGGGCGGCGGGCGCGGGGCTGGATGGTCTCTAAACTCATCAGAACATGTTCAGGGCTAGCCTGGCCTCGTCGCTCATCTTGGAGGAATCCCACGGCGGTTCGAAGACCAGGTTGACGGTGCAGGACTTCACCTCCTCGATCTTGAGGATGGCGTCGCGGACCCAGTCGGGCATTTCGCCGGCTACCGGGCAGCCGGGCGCCGTGAGGGTCATGTCGACCACCACGTCGCGGTCGTCAGACACGTCGACGCGGTAGATGAGGCCCAGCTCGTAGATATCCACGGGGATTTCGGGGTCGAAAACGCTCTTCAGCGCCTCGACCAGCTTGTCGGTCAGCAGGTCGAGTTCCGCCTGCGACAGAGCCGAGGCCTTGTCGGTGAAATCGTCCGGCGATGAGAATCCTGCGTCGGTCATGCTCACACGAAAAACTGCCGCGCCTTGACCAGCGCGTCGGCGAAGGCGTCAGCCTCCTCGAGGGTATTATATAGGGCGAAGGAGGCGCGGACGCTCGACGTCACGTCGAAACGCCGCATGAGGGGCTCGGCGCAGTGCTGGCCGGCGCGAACCGCCACCCCGTATTTGTCCAGAACCTGCGCGATGTCATGGGCATGGGCGCCCTCGACGGTGAAGGCCAGGATGGCCCCCTTGCCGGGCGCGGTCCCGATCTGGCGGAACCAGTTGGCCCCGTTGATGCGCTCCAGAGCCCGCTCATAAAGCGCCTTCTCATGCATATGCACAGCAGAGCGGTCGAACTGGGAAACCCAGTCGATGGCGGCGCCCAGGCCGATGGCTTCGATGATCGACGGCGTGCCGGCCTCGAAGCGCATGGGCGCCTCGGCGTAGGTCACCCGGTCGACCGAAACGCTCTCAATCATCTCGCCGCCGCCCTGCCACGGCGGCATCGCGGCCAGCACATCGGCCTTGCCATAGAGCACGCCGATGCCGGTGGGGCCGTAGAGCTTGTGGCCGGTGAAAACGTAGAAATCGCAGTCGATCTCGCGCACGTCCGGCGTCGCATGCACAGCGCCCTGGCAGCCGTCGACCAGCACCAGCGCGCCCGCCGCGTGCGCGGCCTCGCTGACGGCCTTCACCGGGTTGATGGTGCCCAGGACGTTGGACATCTGGGTGAGCGCCACCAGCCGCGTCCTGGGACCCAGCAGCGAGATGAGGTGCTCAACGTCCAGCGAACCGTCGTCGGCCACCCGGGCAAAGCGCAGGACCACGCCCTTGCGCTCGCGCAGCAGGTGCCACGGGACGATGTTGGAGTGGTGCTCCATCTCGGTGATGATGATCTCGTCGCCCGCCGTCATGGACATGCCAAGAGACCCGGCCACCAGGTTGATCGCCTCGGTGCCGCCGCGGGTGAAGACGATTTCGTCCGGCGACGCATTCAGGAACCCGGCGACCTTGCCGCGCGCGGCCTCGTAGGCCTCGGTCGTCTCGTTGGCCATGGTGTGCAGGCCCCGGTGCACATTGGCGTAGGACTGGCGCATGCGATCCGACATCGTGTCGATGACGGCGTTGGGCTTCTGGGCCGAGGCGGCGTTGTCCAGATAGACCAGCGGGCAGCCGTTCACCTGGCGCGACAGGATCGGGAACTGGTCGCGGACGCTGTGGGGGTCGAAGTCGGTCATGCCATCTGCTCCGCCAGCCAGGCGCGGCAAAGGTCGCGGACGTCCTCGCGCTCGATCCGGTCGGTGACCTCCGCCAGGAAGGCCTCGGTCAGCATGGCGCGCGCCACATCCTCGGGGATGCCTCGCGATCGGGCGTAGAACAGCGCGTTCTCGTCCAGCGACCCGATGGTGTTGCCGTGGGCGCACTGGACGTCGTCGGCGTAGATCTCGAGTTCCGGCTTGGCGTCGACCTCGCCGCGGTCCGACAGAATCAGAGCGTGGTGGCCCATGCGGGCGTCCGTGCCGTCGGCCCCCTCGCGCACGACGATCTGGCCCTGGAAGACGCCGCGGGCCGTGTCGCGCACCACGCCCTTGGTCAGCTGGCTGGTGACGCCGTCGGGGCCGGTGTGCACGACGGTGGTGGTCAGGTCGGCGTGGCGGGCGTCGCCCAGCACATAGACGCTGTCGACGCGGACGGAGGCGCCCGCGCCTGGGTGGGCGACGTGGGTCTCCTGCCGCTGCAGGCGCGCGCCGGAGGTCAGGGTGGTCTGGGTAAAGCCGGCGCCGGCGCCCAGGCGCACGTCGGCGCGGGCCAGCGAGATGGCGGTGTCGGGCTCGTCGGTCAGGATGACACGGGTCAGCCGTGCGTCATCGCCCAGCATGATGTCGAGCGCGGCGTTGGAGACGTAGCCCCCGGCCTGGCCTTCGTAGCTTTCCAGCAGCAACAGCGACGCGCCGGGCCTGACCTCGATCGTGCAGTCCGCCTGGTGGCCGGTCCCCTCGCCCGTGGAGACGAAGCGCAGGCGCACGGTCTGGTCGCCCTCGGCGACGATTTGCGGCGCGGCGGCGCAGCGGCCGTTCACGAACGCCAGCTCATCGCCGCCCAGCGCCAAAAACGGTCCGCCCGGCGCGACCGCCGCGACCGGCGACACCGGCGGCGTTTCGCGCAGCAGCTTGCGCAGGTCCGTGTACTTCCATGCCTCGACGCGGCGCGTCGGGAAGGTGGTGGCGTCAGCCAGATCAATGCGTGCGGGGAAGGTCACGCCGCCTCGTCCCCGAGATTTGACACATACTTGTCGTAGCCGCTCTTCTCCAGCTCCAGCGCCAGTTCAGGCCCGCCGGTGTCGGCGATACGACCTGCCGCCAGCACATGCACCTTGTCCGGTTTGATGTAGTCGAGCAGGCGCTGGTAGTGGGTGATGACCAGCATGGCGCGGTCGGGCGAGCGCAGGGCGTTGACGCCTTCCGACACGACGCGCAGGGCATCGATGTCGAGGCCGGAATCGGTCTCGTCGAGGATCAGCAGACGCGGTTCGAGAACCGCCATCTGCAGGATCTCCATCCGCTTCTTCTCTCCGCCTGAGAAGCCGACGTTCAGCGGCCGCTTCAGCATGTCGAAGTCCATGCGCAGGGCCTTGGCCTTCTCGCGCACCAGCTTGAGGAACTCCGGCGCCGACACCTCGTCCTCGCCGCGCGCCTTGCGCTGGGCGTTCATGGCCGTGCGCAGGAAGGTGATGCCGGGCACGCCGGGGATTTCCAGCGGGTACTGGAAGGACAGGAACACGCCCTTGGCGGCGCGCTCCGACGGGTCCAGCGCCAGCAGGTCCTGGCCGTCGTAGGTGGCGGTTCCGGCAGTGACCTCGTAGCCGGCGCGGCCGGCCAGGGCATAGGCCAGCGTCGACTTGCCGGCGCCGTTGGGGCCCATGACGGCATGCACCTCGCCCGAGGGCAGGTCGAGCGTCAGCCCCTTGAGGATCGGCTTGCCGCCGACGGTGACGTGGAGGTCTTTGATGTTCAACATAACTTCCGTCACCCCCGGGCTCGTCCCGAGGGCCTGCTGTTCAGGTCGCACGAACCGTTGCGGGTTCGCACCGAT
The DNA here is from genome assembly GCA_031408375.1 of Pseudomonadota bacterium. Lineage (GTDB taxonomy): Bacteria > Pseudomonadota > Alphaproteobacteria > Caulobacterales > Caulobacteraceae > JAEZEZ01. The sequence continues at coordinate 3,844 of JANNVY010000058.1, forward strand.
ATGGCGGCTCCGGCTTGCCTATCCGCTCTGCGGCGGAACGGCAGGCCCTCGGGACGAGCCCGAGAGTGACGGAGTTGGAGGTGGTTGGCGGCGCGGACCATCATTCCGGAGCGCTCTCCTGGAGCGTCCTGAAGTAGACGCGTTGGTGTTGAGCCAGGGTGCCCACACGCCCTTCCAACATCGGTGAAACTTCGTTGCGGCACACCAGCGGCTCGGCGACGGCGGGGTGGGCGTCGGCCAGGATCGGATGGGCGGGTTCGTTCATAGGACGCTGCGACAGAAGGGTCCCGTCGATCGTGCGTATGGCGGAATCCAGTATTTGCGTGGTTCGCGCACGGCAATCAAACCGCACCGACATGTCGATACGCTGGAACTGTCGCCCATCGATGAGAGTCGGCTCCGGGTTGATCACGATCATCGTCACAACGGGGCGGTCGGGGCCGTCGCGCCGGCTCTCGAGGTCCAACAGGATTAGTCGTTCCGGTTGCACGCTGATCGCGTAGACGGCCTGGCTTTCGGCAATCGCAGACGTCGACGCCATCAGCCAGGCACAAGCCAGAACCGCGAAGGTTCGCATCGCGCTCATCATCCCACGCTCCCTTCCAGCGAGATCGCCACCAGCTTCTGCGCCTCGACGGCGAACTCCATCGGCAGCTTCTGCAACACCTCGCGCACGAAGCCGCCGACCAGCAGCGCCACCGCCTCCTCTTCCGAGAGCCCCCGCTGCATCGCGTAGAACAGCTGGTCGTCGGACAGGCGCGTCGTGGTCGCCTCGTGCTCGAACTGGGCCGAGCCGTTGCGGGCCTCGATGTAGGGCACGGTGTGGGCCGCGCACTCCTTGCCGATCAGCAGGCTGTCGCACTGGGTGAAGTTGCGCGCGCCCTTGGCCTTGGGGTGGGCCGAGACCAGGCCGCGGTAGGTGTTGGTGCTCTTCCCCGCCGATACGCCCTTGGAGATGATGCGCGAGCGCGTGTTGGGGCCCAGGTGGACCATCTTGGTGCCGGTGTCGGCTTGCTGGCGGCCGTTGGTGATGGCGATGGAGTAGAACTCGCCCACCGCCCCGTCGCCCTTGAGCAGGCAGGAGGGGTACTTCCAGGTCACGGCGCTGCCCGTCTCGACCTGGGTCCAGCTGACCTTGGAGCGGTCGCCGCGGCAGTCGGCGCGCTTGGTGACGAAGTTGTAGATGCCGCCCTGCCCGGTTTCCGGATCGCCCGGCCACCAGTTCTGGACGGTGGAGTATTTGATTTCCGCGTCGTCCAGCGCGATCAGCTCGACCACGGCGGCGTGCAGTTGGTTCTCGTCGCGCATGGGGGCGGTGCAGCCCTCCAGGTACGAGACCTTCGAGCCCTTGTCGGCGATGATCAGGGTGCGCTCGAACTGGCCCGTGGACTGGGCGTTCATGCGGAAATAGGTCGACAGCTCCATCGGGCAGCTGACGCCCGGGGGAATGTAGACGAAGGAGCCGTCGGAGAAGACGGCGGAATTCAGCGCGGCGAAGTAGTTGTCACTGACCGGCACGACGGTGCCCAGGTACTCGCGAACCAGGTCAGGATATTCGCGCACGGCCTCCGACAGCGGCATGAAGATCACCCCCGCCTTGGCCAGCTCGGCGCGGAAGGTGGTGACCACCGAGACGCTGTCGAACACCGCATCCACCGCCACGCGCGGCGAGCCGATGACGCCGGCCAGGACCTCCTGCTCGCGCAGCGGGATGCCCAGCTTGCGGTAGGTCTCGAGGATCACCGGATCGACGTCGTCGAGGCTGTTGATGCCCGGCTTCTGGCGCGGGGCGGCGTAGTAGTAGAGCGCCTGGTAGTCGACCGGCGTGTACTTCACCTTGGCCCAGGTCGGCTCTTCCATGGCCAGCCAGCGCTGGTAAGCGGCCAGGCGCCAGTCCAGCATCCACTGCGGCTCGCCCTTCTTCTCGGAGATGAAGCGGACGGTGCTTTCATCCAGGCCGAGCGGCGCGAAGTCCTGCTCAACGTCGGTGACGAAGCCGTGCTTGTACTTTTCGAGGGACTGGACGGTATCGACCGTCTCGCGAACCGCGGCCATCAGGCGACGCTCACGAGATCGGCTTTTGCCCGGCGCCGCGCATATTCCGAGGTCCAGGCGTCGGCGAAGGCGATCCAATGGTCTTCCACCGTGCCCCAGCCGCCGGAGACGCGCAGCATGCCCTGGCTCAGGTCGCCCATGCCCATGGCGGTGAGCGCCGGCGACGGCTTCACCTTGCCCGACGAACAGGCCGAGCCGGCCGAGACCATGACGCCCTTCAGGTCCAGCAGGATCAGCTGCTGGGTCGAGAGCCAGTCGGGAGCGGCCATGAAGAGGGTGTTGGGCAGGCGCGGCGCACCTTCGCCGATCACCCTGGCCCCGGCAGACTTCACCGCCTGCGCCGCTGCATCACGCCAGGCGGAATGATCGCGGCCGGCGTCGACCTCGGCCCTCGACAGGCGCGCGGCCACGCCGAAGCCGGCGATGCCGGGCACATTCTCGGTGCCGCCGCGCAAGCCCCGCTCCTGGGCCGCGCCCTGCATCCACTTGGTCAGCGTCACATCGCGCGCATGGATCAGGGCGCCGACGCCCTGGGGCCCGCCCAGCTTGTGAGCCGACAGCGCGACGGTGTGGGCGCCCAGATCATCGATGTCGCAGGCGATCTTGCCCGCCGCCTGGACCACGTCGACGTGCAGCCAGCCGCCGGCGGCGCGGACCAGCTTCGCGGCCTCGGCGATCGGCTGGATGACGCCGGATTCGTTGTTGGCCTGGTGGATGGCGACGACAGCGCGCGGGCCGTCCGACAGCAGGCGTTCAAGGTCGGCGAGGCGCACCACGCCATGCTCGTCCACCGCCAGGATGTCGACGGGACGGCCGGAGACACGCGCGGTCTCGGCCACGCAGGGGTGTTCCGTCGCGCTGACGATCAGGCGCTCGCAGCCATCGGCCAATGCGCTGGCGATGGCCTGGCCGTTGGACTCGGTGCCGCCGGAGGAGAAGACCACGGCGGCGGGGTCGCCCCCGACCAGGGCGGCCACCTCGGCGCGGGCGGTCTCGATGCGGGCGCGCGCGCGGCGGCCGGCGCCGTGGATGGCGGACGGATTGCCGTTGTCGGCCAGGGCCTCGGCCATGATGGCCTGGACTTCCGGGCGAACCAGGGCGGAGGCATTGTAGTCGAGATAGACGGGCTTCATGACGCTCATTCCGCCGCGATGGCGTGTGCGGGGCCGCGCACCAGGTTGCGGCGGTGGACCACGTCATCCAGCGATACGCTGGCAAGGTAGCGATGGATTTCGCGGCCTAGCCCGTCCCACAGGTCGTGGGTGATGCAACGCTCGCCGCTGAGCATGCAGCCCCGCGGGCTGGCCTTCACCGCGCAGCGGGTGGCGCGCAGGGGTTCGTCCACGGCCAGCACAATCTCCGACACCCAGGTCGCAGCGGCGTCCCGGGCCAGGCGATAGCCGCCGCCGGGGCCGCGCACGCTCATCACCAGGCCACCCCGGCGCAGGCGCGCGAACAGCTGTTCCAGATAGGACAGCGAGATTTCCTGACGGGTGGCAATCTCGGCCAGGGACACGGCGCGCTCGGCCCCGTTCCTCGCCAGATCAGCCATCGCCATGACGGCGTAACGGCCCTTGGTGCTCAGGCGCATAGCGATTTGCCTTCAGAAAGCGCGCGCATTTCGGATCGCCTGTGATAAACGGCGGCCCTCGCGGGGCTACGTTCGTCGCGGCGGAGGTTGGAATATAAAAACCAACCGGGTTAGTCAACTATTCAGGGCCGAAAAGCCCAGGGCTTGGGAAAACATATGCCTGAAGTGATCCTGACCGGCGCATCCGGCCGCATCGAAGGCCGCTATTCGCCGGGCAAGAAGGAAAACGCGCCGATCGCGCTGATCCTGCACCCGCACCCCAAGGCCCAGGGCCACATGAATAACCCGGTGGCGGTGCAGCTCTTCCACCTGTTCATGAAGCGCGGCTTCGCCACCCTGCGGTTCAACTTCCGCGGTGTCGGCCGTTCGCAGGGCGAATTCGATTCCGGCATCGGCGAGCTGGCGGACGCCGCCTCGGCGCTGGACTGGCTGCAGGCCAACAACCCCGCCGCGTCCCAGACCTGGGTCGCCGGCTACCAGTTCGGGGCCTACATCGGCATGCAGCTGTTGATGCGCCGTCCTGAGACCGACGGCTTCATCTCGGTGTCGCCGCCGACCAACATGTACGACTTCTCGTTCCTGGCGCCGTGTCCGGCGTCGGGTCTCATCCTGCACGGCGCGAACGACACCATCGTGCCGCCCAACGAGGTCGAGCGCGTGGTCGCC
>JANNVY010000059.1:0-2708 GCA_031408375.1 Pseudomonadota bacterium
AGCTTGTTGACGCCCTGGATGGTGATGGTCGCCGTGCCCGCGCCATCAACCCTCGCGCCCATGGCGTTCAGGCACAGCGCCAGGTCCTCGATTTCGGGCTCTTGGGCGACATTGGTCAGCACCGTCTCGCCCTCGGCCAGGACGGCGGCCAGCAGCGCATGCTCGGTGGCGCCGACGGAGACGACCGCGAAGTCGATACGCGCGCCGCGCAGGCCGCGCGGGGCCTGGGCGTAGACATAGCCCTCGTGCATGTCGATCGAGGCGCCCAGCGCCTGCAGCGCCTGCAGGTGCAGGTCAACCGGCCGCGCCCCGATGGTGCAGCCGCCCGGAAGCGAGACCTTGGCATGGCCGGTGCGCGCCAGCAGCGGGCCCAGCACGTTGAACGACGCCCGCATCTGGCGGACGAGGTCGTAGGGGGCGAAGGATGAGACGATCTCGGCGCCGTGCAGCAGGGTCTCCGACCCTGACTCGGTCTCGGACTCGGTGATCTCGACACCGAGGCGGCTCAACAGTTTTCCAAGAAAGCGCGTGTCAGCCAGGCGCGGCATGTTGGTCAGGCGCAGCGGCTCGGACGTGAGCAGGCTGGCGGCCATCAACTTGATGGCCGAGTTCTTGGCGCCGCTGATCGGGATTTCGCCCTCCAGCCGCGCGCCGCCTTCGATGGCGATGCGGTCCATGCCGCTCCTTAAGGTGGGCCGGAAGGCCGAAGGGGTTGTTGAGGGGGCTATCTAGCGCGGGGGCCCCTCCCCGTGAAAGGACTAATCCTCGACCTTGTCTCCGGGCGTGCTCGAGGCCTTCCGCCGCCGCAGGTTCGCCCTCAGGGCGGCGGCCAGTTGGGCCTCCCGCCGCTCCTTTTCGGACAGCGGTTTGGACCCGGAACTGTCGGTCTTGGCCATGGCGGCGATACACCCTTCCGCGACAAGCGCGTCAAGTCGGGCGATTAGGGCTTCCCGTGCCGCCCGACATTGGGTATCAGGCGCGCCTCTTCAGTTGCCGCCGTAGCTCAGTGGTAGAGCGCATCCTTGGTAAGGCTGAGGTCCGCAGTTCGATCCTGCGCGGCGGCACCATCTCCTTTCATCTGTATCAATCGACTCCCCCCCGGGGAACCGGCGACCCCCGTGCGGCCGGTGGACGCGCGCGATGGCTTCCCTTGAAAGGGGGCCGGCGCGCAGCCCGCGCCGCGTTTTTGCCATTCCTGCGATACATGGGATTCGTCACTCGAGAACGGAGTTCCCATGCGACGCCTCATCTTCGCCTGTGCCGCCGCCCTGGCGCTCACCCCTGCCCTGGCGACCGCCCGACAGGGAAGCCCGGCCTCAACTCCGTCCACCGAAGCGCCAGGCGCTGACGCCCTCCGCGATCTGCCCTCCAACCCCGCCACGCGGTCGATCACTACCCGCCTGACCCCCTCGGTCGAGACCTGCAGCTGGCTGGTCCGGATGAACAAGGTGCTGAAGCGGGAGCCGGCCCCGACCCTGGACATCATCCGCACCAGCTCGCCCCTGCAGCGTCCCGCCATGACGGGCGAGCTCCAGGGCGTCTATTGCGAGCGCGACTCCATGGTCCCTGGCGAATGGGATGACCGCGTGCCGCTGCAGCTGGGCGTGCCGCTTTTCATCAACGGACCCGGGGGGATGACCACCGTCGCGCTGAAGGACCAGCGCTTTCAGGTCAGCTTCTCAAGGGACTCCACCATGACGCCGCTCCAGCAGGAGGCGGTGCGCCACGTGGTCGAGCGCTGGGAAGCCCGCGCTGCGGCGCCGCCGGCCGCCGGCTGACGGCAGAACGCCCATCCCTTTCGAGCGGTTCGGACCTTGGGATCAGCTGTCGACCACCTGGGGCCCGGCCTCGCGGTCCGGCGCCGTGCGCCACACGACCCAGGAATAGATGATCGAAATGACCGCGGCAGCCGCCACCCCGACGACGACGGCGGGCTGCGCGACGAGTTGCTGAACGAGACCCTGTTCCGGCCTCTGCCACATGCCCGGGTCGTGCTCGAAACCTGGCGGCGCGACTACAACGAAACAAACCCACACTCGAAGCTGGGCTGGATGACGCCCAGGGAATACGCCAGCGCCCTCTGCGGACAGACCGGCGACCCATCTCAACGAAGGCTCAAATCAACCTTGGACTCTCGTTATGACTGGATGAGAAACGGAGGGCACGTCACAGCCTACCCGGCCGCGGCCTTCGCGGTTGGAAGCCTGATCGCCGGCCAGGCGCCGCCAGTCTCGCGCCAGGTCCAGGAAAGCCTGGCGCCGGATGGCGGACTTGGAGGCTGAAGCCTCGCGCTCAAGATCGTCGGCCTTCGCGCGGCATTGGTCGGGTGTACGCATCGGGCTGGAAACTCGACCCACGACCGCAAGTTCCGAACCGTCACCGCAGTAGCGGCCGGGCTGAGGGGCCTGAGCAACACGGGGTCCGGCGGGCCATTTGCCGGCTCGCTCGCTTTGAATGACGGGTTTTTGCGCGGTCAGGCCGGAACAGAAGGCCTCGCCTGGGCTTTGTCTCGGTGTCGGGGGCCCAACCGGAGCGTGACCATGACCCAGAATAACCAGACCCAGGACCAGCAAGCCAACCTGACCTCGGGCCAACAGCCCCAGGCCGGCGAGACCAAGCCAAACCAGAATGAGCCGGCGCTCAATCAAGCCAAGGCCGGCGAGGAAGAGAAGACCTTCCAGAGCGGCAAGCCCGGCATGGAAGCCAAG
>JANNVY010000060.1:0-2853 GCA_031408375.1 Pseudomonadota bacterium
CGGGGCCGAGAGCCTCTACGAGCGCCAGCGGCGCGAGAAGACCGAGGACCGCGCCCGCATCGAGGCCGACCCCTTCGTGCTCGAGGTCAAGCGGGTCTTCCCCGGCGCCCAGCTGATGGACGTCCGCACCCTCACGGACCAGACCCCCGAACCCATGGCCGGGGCGACCGGCGAGGCGGACGAGGACTGAACTCTGCTCGCTGGTCGGGCTTGAACTGACGCCCACCGCACAAACATTGCCTGCGACCCCCTCCCCAAGAGTGCTTCCCATGACCGACCTCAACGCCATCATGAAACAGGCTCAGGCCATCCAGGAGAAACTGCACGCGGCCCAGTCGCGCATGGCCGAGACCACCGCTTCGGGCTCGTCCGGCGGCGATCTGGTGCAGGTGACCCTGAAGGGCGGGGGCGAACTGGTAAGGATCAGCATCGACGAGTCGCTGATGTCGCCGGCCGAGACCGAAATCCTGACCGACCTCATCGTCGCGGCCCACGCCGACGCCAAGCGCAAGCTGGACGCCGCCCAGGCCGAGCTGATGCGCGAGGCCGCCGGACCGCTCGGATCGATGCCGGGGATGCCCAAGCTGTTCTGACGACCACACACGACGCCGCGCCGGGCATGACCTATACCCGGTCCAACCCCCAACCCGCCTGAGGACCCTTGGCCTCTTCCGCCGGACCCGAGATCGAGCGCCTTATCAGCCTACTGGCCAAGCTGCCGGGCATGGGACCCCGCTCGGCCCGCCGCGCGACCCTGGCGCTGCTGAAGAAGCGCGACCAGCTGCTGGCCCCGCTGGCCGAGGCGCTCACCGACGCGGCCGCCAAGGTGCGCGCCTGCCAGGTCTGCGGCGCGCCCGACACCCGCGACCCCTGCGCCATCTGCTCGGACGGGGAGCGCGACCAGAGCCTGATCTGCGTGGTCGAGGAGGCCGGCGCCTTGTGGGCCATGGAGCGCATGGGCGCCTATCGCGGTCGCTACCACGTGCTGGGCGGATTGCTCTCGGCGCTGGACGGGGTGGGGCCTGACAACTTGCGGATCGCGCCGCTGGTAGATCGGGCCTCGGGCGAGGCCGTGCGCGAGGTCATCCTGGCCCTGCCGGCCACCGTCGACGGCCAGACGACGGCCCACTATCTCACAGATAGATTGGCCCAGAGCCGTGTCAGCGTCACCTCGCTTGCCCGCGGCGTGCCGGTGGGCGGCGAGCTGGACTGGCTCGACGACGGCACCATCGCTCAGGCGCTGCGGGCGCGCAGGCCGGCCTGATCATGCTGATCCTCGAAGCCTTCCTTTTCGGCCTGACTATCGCGGCGGCGGTCGGTCCCATCGCCATCCTGGTGATGAACTACGGCTTGCGCCTGGGGCCGTGGGTCGGCCTGCGCGCGGGGGCTGGGGCCGCCACCGCCGACCTCCTCTATTCGATCGCGGCCCTGGCGGTGGGGTCGGCCGTCGCCGCCGCCATCGGGCCGTGGCGGCGCGAGTTCGAGATCATCGCGGCCCTGGCCCTCATCGCCTTCGCCGCCTGGATGGCGTGGGGGTTGGCGAAGCCGGCCAAGGCCGCCGAAGCCAAGCCGACCGTGCCGCGGCCCTATCTGGCGACCCTGGCCCTGACGGCGATCAATCCGCTGACCGTCATCCTCTTCCTGGGCTTCACCGGCCGCATTCCGCCTGACACGGCGCTGGGCGAGCAGGTGGTGGTGGCGGTGGTGCTGGCTCTGGGCAGCCTCATCGTCCAGTCGGCCTTCGCGCTGGGCGGAGCCGGGCTCGGCAAGGTGCTGACCGATCCCCGCTGGATCACACGCCTGAACCTGGTCAGCGCGCTGGGGATCGCGGCGTTCGGGGTCTATGGGCTGGCGACGGCGCTGAGCTAGTGGTCTCGCGGGCCGACTCCCGCTAAGGAACGGAGCATGAACGACGTCGCCCTCTCTGTCATCGCCGCCCTGGGCGTCGCCTCGGCTGTCGCTATGCTGGTCTGGGCGCTGCGCGAGCGCAGCCGGGCCGACCGGGCCGAGACGCGCCTTTCTATGCTGGGCGATTCCGGGGACCTGGTGCGCGCCCAGGCGGCCCAGTCGGCCGGCATCGTGGCCGATGAACTGCTGAAACGGGCTGACGAGACGTTCCGCAACCGCGACCTGCTGGCCCAGCAACGGCTGGAGACCCAGCTCAAGCCGGTGGCCGAAACGCTCGCCAAGTTCGAGGCCCAGGTCCAGGCCATCGAGAAGACCCGCGCCGAGGAGACCGGCGGCCTGAAGGAACAGATCACAGCCCTGTTGCAGGCTTCGGAGGCCACCCAAGGCGAGGCGCGCAAGCTGTCGTCCGCCCTGCGGCGCGGCGCTGGTATCCAAGGCCGCTGGGGAGAGCAAATGCTCCAGAATGTGCTGGAGATGTCCGGCTTAGCTGAGCGGTACGATTTTGATTTGCAGCCCGACATGTCCACGGACGAAGGGCGGCGCCGACCTGACGCCACCGTGAAAATTCCCGGAGGCGGTATCATCGTTGTCGATGCGAAGTGCTCCTTGAACGCCTTCATGGAAGCCCAGGAAGCGACAGACGACGCAGAACGGGCGGCAGCGATGGCCCGACACGCGCTTAGCATCAAAGGCCACGTCGCCGGACTTTCAGCGAAGGCCTATTGGGACCAGTTCCGCGATCAGACCCCCGACTACGTCGTCATGTTCATCCCTGGGGATGGATATCTGACTGGCGCGTTGGAGCATCAGCCTGATCTGTTTACCGACGCGATGAAGAAGAAGGTCGTCATCGTCACCCCATCGACGTTGTTCGCCTTACTGAAAGGCGTTGCTTATAGCTGGCGCGCCGAGGACCGGTTCGAAGGCGCCCGCAAGGCGGCCGAC
>JANNVY010000061.1:0-2772 GCA_031408375.1 Pseudomonadota bacterium
CACGCGCGACCACGAGATGCTGGACGGCGTGCTGGTCCGCAAGGGCGGGCGCAAGATCGCCAACATCCGCTGCACGACCGCGCCGGAAAACGACCTCTATCCCCTCGGCGACATGCTCACCCGGGAAGAGTTCGACGTCGACATCGAACGCTAGGCGCTACTCCGCCGCCAGGTTCGAGCCTTCCGGCGCCTTCCAGCTCAGCCGCGGCTGACGCGCGGCTTGGGTCTCGTCCAACCGACGCATAGGCGCCAAGTAGGGCGCGCCCTTGAAGCGGTCGACGTCCCCGGCCTTGGCCGCCGCCGCCAGCGCCCGCAGGGCGTCGATGAAGCGGTCCAGCTCCATGCGGCTCTCGGTCTCGGTCGGCTCGATCAGCATGGCCCCGTGCACGACCAGCGGGAAGGACATGGTCATGGGGTGGAAGCCCTCGTCGTTCATCGCCTTGGCGAAGTCGAGCGTGGTGATCCCGGTGCCTTCCAGCCAGCTGTCGTCGAACAAGGCCTCGTGCATGCAGGGGCCGTCGGGGAAGGCGGCGCTCATCACGTCGGACAGGCGGGCCTTGATATAGTTGGCGTTCAACACCGCGTCCTCGGCGACCTGGCGCAGGCCGTCCGAGCCGTGGCTCATCATGTAGGTGAGCGCGCGGACGTACATGCCCATCTGGCCGTGGAAGGCGTTCATGCGGCCGAAGGACTGGGCGGCGACGCCGTTTTCGAACTCGACCAGGTTGAAGCCGTCGTCGCCCGACACCAGCCAGGGCGTCGGCGCGAAGGGGGCCAGGGCCTCAGACAGCACCACCGGACCCGCGCCCGGACCGCCGCCGCCGTGGGGCGTCGAGAAGGTCTTGTGCAGGTTGATGTGCATGGCGTCGACGCCCAGGTCGCCCGGCCGCACCCGGCCGACAATGGCGTTGAAGTTGGCCCCGTCGCAGTAGAAGTAGGCGCCCGCCGCGTGGGTCAGGCGTGCGATCTCGACGATGTCGCGCTCGAACAGGCCGCAGGTGTTGGGGTTGGTGACCATGATGGCCGCCACGTCCGGACCCAGCTTGGCCTCGAGGTCGGCCAGATCGACGCGGCCGTCGGCGGTCTGGGCCACCTCGCGGATGGTGTAGCCGACGAAGGCGGCGGTGGCCGGGTTGGTGCCGTGGGCCGAGGTCGGGACCAGCACCACGCGGCGTGCGTTGTCGCCCCGGGCATCGTGGGCGGCGTGGATGGCCAGGAGGCCGCACAGCTCGCCGTGGGCTCCGGCCTTGGGGGTCAGCGCGACGGCGGGCATGCCGGTCAGCGTCTTCAGCCAGTGAGCCAGCCGGTCCATCAGCTCCAGCGCGCCCTGGACCGTCGAGATCGGCTGCAGCGGGTGGATGTCCGAGAACCCCGGCAGGCGCGCCATCTTCTCGTTCAGGCGCGGGTTGTGCTTCATGGTGCACGAGCCCAGCGGATAAAGCGCCAGGTCGATGGCGTGGTTCTTCTGAGACAGGCGCACGTAGTGGCGCATGGTCTCGGGCTCGGAGAGGCCCGGCAGGCCGATCGGCGTGGTGCGCACCAGATCACCAAGGTCCGAGGCGTCCAGCTCGGCGTCGGGGAAATCGACCCCGGTCTTGTCCCAGCCCTCCATCTCGAAGATGAGCGCCTCGTCCTGCAGCAGGCCGCGCCCGCCGGTCAGGCTGGTGAAGCCGTGGATGGGATCGACGTCCTGGGGGGCGGAGGGGCGGCCGACGGTGTTCATGGTGCTGCTCATTGACCCAGGACCTTCCTCAGGCTCATGGCCAGGAACTTGATGTCGGCGTCGGTGACGATCTCGGTGGCGGCGACCAGCAGGACGTCATCCATCCCCGCCTCTGGATCCAGCCTCGAATAGGGCACGCCGGCGATGATGCCGTTGTCGGCCAGGACCTGGACGACCTCGTCGGCGCGGCGCGGCAGGCGCACAGCGAACTCGTTGAAGAAGCGCGGCGTCAGGATCTCGACGCCGGGGATGGCGGCGAGTGCGTCGCGGGTCTGGCGGGCCTTGGCGTGGTTGATGGCGGCCACGCGGCGCAGGCCGACTTCGCCCAGCAGCGACATGTGGATGTTGAAAGCGAGCGCACAAAGCCCTGAATTGGTGCAGATATTCGACGTCGCCTTGTCGCGGCGGATGTGCTGCTCGCGGGTCGACAGGGTCAGCACGAAGCCGCGGCGGCCCTCGGCGTCCACCGTCTCGCCGCACAGGCGGCCGGGCATCTGGCGGGTCAGCTTTTCGCGTGCCGCGAACAGGCCGACGTAGGGCCCGCCGTAGTTCAGGGCGTTGCCGATCGACTGGCCCTCGGCCGCGACGATGTCAGCGCCCATCTCGCCCGGCGACTTGAGCAGGCCCAGCGACATCACGTCGGTGGTGACCACGATCAGCAGGGCGCCGGCGGCGTGGGCGGCCTCGGCGATCTTCGTCACATCGGTCGCCGTGCCGAAGACGTTGGGCGTTTGAACGACCACGCAGGCGGTGTCGGAATCGATGGCCGCGATCACCGCGTCCTCGGCGTCGACCTGGGGCGCCAGCCGCTCGGTCGAGATGCCCGTTGCGTGGGCCAGGGTCTCAGCGGAGGCCACGTAGTGGGGATGCAGTCCCGGCGACAGCACTGCGCGATTGCGGCGCGTCACCCGCGTCGCCATCAGCACCGCCTCGGCCGTGGCGGTCGAGCCGTCGTACATGGACGCATTGGCCACATCCATGCCGGTCAGGCGCGCCACCTGGGTCTGGAACTCGAACAGGACCTGCAGGGTTCCCTGAGCGATTTCAGG
>JANNVY010000062.1:0-2690 GCA_031408375.1 Pseudomonadota bacterium
GCCGACGCCCGAGCCGGGGCCGCTGGCGCCGGACGCCGACAAGCTGGGTCTGGAGCAGGCCCAGATCATGGGGGCGACGCCCGAGGCTGACACCGCGCCGGTCGAGCCCGTCGCCGTGGATTCCGAACCCGTCGTCGCGGCCGAGGTCGAGGACGCGCCGCCGCCGCCCGAGCCCATCGCCCTGCCGCCGGAGATCGAGGACGCCGACGACGGCGACGTGAAGTCCTCGACCTTGAAGGCCATGCGCGACAACGGCGACTTCGTCGTCGCCCTGCTGGGATACCCGACGGCGGGCAAGACCTGGTTTTTGAACCGGCTGAAGAAGTTCTGCGTCGGCGACAGCTATTCGGTGAACCCGCCGCCGGCGCGGCCGGGCCAGGTGGTCAACGGCACCGATCACATCGAGGACCACCACTTCGCCAACACCGATGGCAAGTTCGTGCTCATCGACATCCCCGGCGAGCGCTTCGAACGCGCGGTGATGAACCGATTCGCCACCGAGCCGCGGCTGCTGGAAGTCGTCCAGACCTGCCGCGCCATGATCGTGGTGCTGCCCACCGACGAGGTGCTGTTCTCTGGCCGCGCCGCGGGGCTGGTGGGGGCGCCGTCGCGCGAGGAGATCAAGCCCGAGGCCGATACGCTCCGGCGCGCACTCCCGACCCAGGAGGCGGTGGTCAAGCGCGCCCGGGCCGCGGCGTCAAAGGCCCAGCGGGACGCCGCCGCCAACAAGGCCGACCCCGAGCTGAAGAAGGCCGCCGTCCTGGCCCAGAAGAAGCTTGAGGCGCTGGAGGGCGAGCTGGCGCGCAGCCACGAGCGGCTATCGCTGCTTGAGATGGCCGACGCGGGGCTCAGGCTGGAGACCTTCATCGAGGGCATCGGCGCCCTGGCCGCCATCGCCTCGATGCTGGACGCGGGCAAGACGCCGGCCGAGGTCGCTGGCCAGAACCACCATGCGATAGCCTCGCATATCATCTCGCCGGAGTTCCGCGCCTGGAGCCAGTCCAAGCCGGTGTTCGCGGCGCTGACCAAGGCCGATCTGCTACTGACCGTCGACGACGCCACCCGCTCGCTTATCGACGACGAAAACCCGCGCGAGATCGAGCTGATGGAGCATTTCGACCGCGACCCGCTGGAGACCGTGCGCCATTTCCGTCCCGAGTTGGCCAACCAGTTCCAGGCCTGGTTCGGCTGGTCCAAGTTCGATTTCGTCACGGCTTTCGGCGGCCACGACGGCAGCCGCGTCATCCAGTACGAGGGCCGCGCCCACCACGGCGTCTGGGCGGTGATCGAGTGGATCTGGTGGGCCTTCGACGTCAGCCGCTGGAAGAAGGCCGACTGGAAGGCGGTGCAGGCAGCCAAGTGGCTGCGCGGCCGCCGGGACGGGCCCCAGACCCGCAAGCGCGTCGGGCGCGGAGGGCCACGCGATGCTTGAGCTGGTTGAACGCGCCGTCCGGCCGGTGCTGCGCGGGACCGTCGACCGCCTGGTCGGCGACCCGCGCGGTCTGGTGCTGCAGTCGGTTACCGCCGTCTATGCGCTGATCGTCGTCGCCATCGCGGTCTTCCTGCTGGGCGTCGCCGCCATGCCGGGGCGCCAGGAGACGGGCCCCCTGCCGGTCACGCCGGGCGTCACCCCGAGCGGCCAGGTGCTGGAGCTGTCGCGCCAGCTGCGCTTCGAGGATTCAGAGGGCGATCACGCCGCCTCCCTGGGCGACCTGCAGGCCATCGAGCCGGCGACCCGGACCTGGCTGGACCAGCAGGTGTGCAAGGCCGACATCGCCGACGCCCGCCAGCGTCAGGCCCGCGCCTGGCGGGTCAACCAGAACCCCGACCTCTGCTCGGGAACCGACGCCATGGGCGCGCGCGCGCCGCTGTTGGTGGCCTTCGGTCCGTTCGGCGGCGGGTTCCTGACCCTGGTCCTGCTGGCACTGCTGGCGACGCCGGTGGTGCTGGTGTTCCTGTGGCTGCCGCGGGTCGCGCGCGCCTATCACGCGCTCTACACCTCAAGGCACCGGGTCGACCGGCTGGGTGACGGTCAGGGCTTCGGCCAGGATCCAAGGGCGCCATGAGCTTTACGGGCCTGAGCTTCGCCCTGGCTTTTACGCTTGCCGCCTGGATGCTGTGGGGCGTGGCCAGGCCCCAAGTCGGCGCCCAGGCCAAGGGCCGCGTCGGCGAGGGGCGTTTGCTGCTCGGCGCCGCCTTGCCGGCATTCCTGATCATCGCCTGCCTGCTAAGCGCCCTGGTCAGCGGCCGCTTCGGCGAGTTCCGCCTGACCCTCAACGCGGTGAAGGCCGACGTCACCGCCCTGCCGTTGCGCCTGGGCGGCGACGCCGAGCGCGACGACATCGTCACGCCGGGCCTCGAACCCGGGCTGCTGACCATCGAGGCCAACGAAACCGCCGCCGCTGTCCCGCGTCTGCGCGCCTCGGTGCCCGAGGCCGGACGTCCGGTGCAGCTGGTCGGAATCGAGCGCGGCTTCAAGCGGCTGGAGATCCTGGGCTCGGTTCCGATTACGCCCGGCGACGCCATCTGCCTGCGCGCCTGCGAAGGCGCCGACGCACGCTGGTATCAGCTGGCAGCCTCCGGTCGCCTGGATCCCGCGCGGGTCAGCGGCGGGCGCATCGAGGCGACCGGCGAGGGTCGCGCCATGCCGCGCCGCTCGGCGCTGCGCCTGATTCCTGGTCTGGTCTACT
>JANNVY010000063.1:0-2386 GCA_031408375.1 Pseudomonadota bacterium
CGGCTACGGTTTCGGCATCGGGATCGGCAAGGCGCGCAGCAACGCGGCTTTGCGCCACAACGGCGGCATCTTCGGCTTTAGCTCTTCGCTTAGCTACCTGCCCGGAACCGACATCACCGTGGTTGTGCTGGAGAACGACGATTCCGACCCCGTCGGCGACGCCGACAGCGCCGACACCGTGGTGCAGAGGCTGGCGGCCGTCGCCCTGGGAGACCCCTATCCCGCCATGGTCGCGGTTCCCGTCGCCGCCGCGATGCTGAAGGCCGCCGAAGGCGTCTACCGGTTCGACGGTGGCATCGTGCGCATGCTGCGGGTCGTTGACGGCAAGTTGACGGCCCAGCGCAGTGGCCCACGCGTGGCGCTGACACCGATCGGAACCGACGACTTCCTGTACGCCGACGGCTTCAATCGGCTGCAGCTGGTGCGTGACGCGGGCGGGACGATCACCGGCATGCGCCACTTCGCAAACGGCGACGGTGACGGCGTCATCGGCGCCCGGACCAACGATTCCCTTCCGTCGGAAGTCGTTGGCGTGACCTTGCCGCGCGCCGCCCTCGACCGACTTCTGGGCGATTACGTCGGCGGCGGCTTGAGCATGCGGGTGTTCCTCGACGGCGAGGCGCTGAAGGCGCAGTTGCCTGGCCAACCGCCGGTAAACCTTCGCGCCGCGTCGGCGACACGGTTCAATGTGGTGGAAGTCGACGCCTCACTGGAGTTCTCCGCAGGCGACGGACCTGCGGGGGAGGCCGTCATCCGCCAGGGTGGACGAGACATGGTCCTGAAGCGCACGCCCTGATCGCACTCGCCGACAACCCGATAAGATTGCCGCCAATTCACTAGCGCCCGCCACGCCCCTTATGCGACTTTCGCCCCCTGTCACGGATGACCATTCCAAGGGGTATGACCATGCATTTCAACATGAACCGCCGGGGGCTTCTCCTCGGCTCGGTTGCCGCGGGCGCGGCGGTCGGCGCATTTACCCCGGCCATGGCGCGGGCTACCTCGGCGGGCGACGCTGGCGGCAAGGTCTACCCCTTCCCCGTCCACCAGCGCGACCTGCCCAATGGCCTGCGCGTGTTCGTGATCGAGACAGGCTTCCCCAACATCGTGTCGCTACAGATCCCCGTCTCGGTGGGCTCGCGCAATGAGGTCGAGCCCAACAAGTCCGGCTTTGCCCACTTCTTCGAACACATGATGTTCCGCGGCACCAAAAACATCCCGGCGGCCGAGTACCAGCGCACCCTCAAGGCCATGGGCGCTGACTCCAACGCCTACACGTCCGATGACCGCACCAACTACCACCTGACCTTTATGAAGGAGGACCTGGAGACGGCTATCCGTATCGAGGCGGACCGCTTCCAGCATCTGGAGTACGCCGAGCCGGAGTTCCGCACCGAAGCGCTTGCGGTGCTCGGCGAATACAACAAGAACTCGGCCAACCCGGTCTCCAAGCTGATCGAGACCCAGCGCGCGGCGGCGTTCCAGACCCACACCTACAAGCACACCACGATGGGCTTCATCGAAGACATCCGGGCGATGCCGGACCAGTTCGCCTACAGCCGCCAGTTCTTCGACCGCTACTACCGCCCTGAACGCGCCTGCGTCATCGTCGCCGGCGACGTCAAGCCCGACGCGACCTTCGCCCTGGTAGAGAAGTATTTCGGAACCTGGCAGCGCGGCGGCCCCGTGCCGGACGTTCCGCGCGAACCCCCCGCCAACGGCCCGGTCTACGCCCACGTCGCGTGGCCCGCCGCCACCATCCCGTGGATGACCGTCGCCTTCCATGGTCCGGCCGCCTACCCCACCGCCGACAATCCCGACGCTGGCGACCAACAGGTGCTGGACGTGATTTCCGGCTACTCCTTCTCGTCTTCCTCGCCGCTGTTCCAGAAGCTGGTGGTGCGCGAACAGAAGGTCGAATTTGTCGGCAACTATTTCCCCGATGCGGTCGATCCCAACCTGTCCACCCTGCTGTCCCAGGTGAAGGACGTGAAGGACATGGCCTATGTCCGCGACGCCATCCAGCAGGAGCTGGCCAACCTGCGGACCATCCCGGTCGATGCCGCGCGGCTGGAGGCGATCCGCAGCTCGCTGAAGTACGGCTTCGCGTCCGCGCTCGACAACACCGAGTCGGTCGCCGACGTCGTGATCGCGGCCGTCGCCGCCACACGCGAGGTCGACATGATCAACAAGATCTATGACCGCTACGCCACCATCACGCCGGCCGACGTCATGCGCGTGGCCAACAAGTACTTCACCGACAAAAACATGGTGGTCACCACTCTGGCGTTCGGCGACATCCCGACCGAGGCCAGGCTGGTCGGCTCTGTTGACGCCAAGGTCGCGGCCACCTCGCATGTGGTTGGCGCCACCGCCGCCACCGCCG
>JANNVY010000064.1:0-2225 GCA_031408375.1 Pseudomonadota bacterium
GACGAGGCGATCGTGGGTTTGGATTCCGGCGTCGAGCGCCTACTTCCCTGAGCAGCACCGCTCCAAGGAACCGAGACATGTCCACCTACGACTACGACCTCTTCGTCATCGGCGCCGGGTCCGGAGGGGTGCGGGCGGCGCGGCTGGCGGCCTTGGGCGGGCAGCGGGTGGCGGTGGCCGAGGAGTTCCGGGTCGGCGGCACCTGTGTCGTCCGCGGCTGCGTGCCCAAGAAGTTTATGGTCTATGCGTCGGAGATGTCGGCCGCCTTCAAGATCGCCGAGGGCTACGGCTGGTCGTTCCCGCAAAAGCCGACCTTCGACTGGACGACCTTCATCACCGCCAAGGACGTCGAGATCGCGCGCCTGTCAGGCATCTACGTCGCCAACCTGGGTAAGGCCGGCGCCGACCTGATCCACGGCCGCGCCGTGATCAGGGACGCCCACACCATCGAGATCCCCGAGAAGGAGATGACGGTCACCGCCGAAAAGATCCTGATCGCCACCGGCGGGCGGCCGTGGAAGCCCAGCGAGGCCGAACTGCCCGGCATCCAGCACGCCATCACCTCCGAGGAGGCCTTCCACCTCGACGCCCTGCCCAAGCGGGTGCTGGTCGCCGGCGGCGGCTATATTGCTGTGGAGTTCGCGGGCATCTTCGCCGGCATGGGCTCCGAAGTGACGCTGCTGTACCGCGGCCCCAACATCCTGCGCGGCTTCGACGACGACGTGCGCGCCCATCTGGCCGGCGAGCTGGAGAAGAAGGGCGTCCGCGTCATCCTGGCGGCCCAGCACACCGCTATCGAGAAGACCGCGACCGGCCTGCTCAACACGCTCGACAACGGCATCGAGTGCGAGACCGACGTGGTCATGTTCGCCACCGGCCGCATCCCCTATGTCGCCGGCCTGGGACTGGAAAACGCGGGCGTGAAGCTGAACGCCAAGGGCGCCATCGAGGTCGACGAGTTCTCGAAGACCAGCGCCGACAACATCTGGGCCGTGGGCGACGTTACCGACCGCATCAACCTGACCCCGGTCGCCATCCGCGAGGCCGTGGCTTTCAACGAGACGGTGTTCAACAACAACCCCACCAGCTTCGACCACGACCTGGTGCCGTCCGCCGTGTTCAGCCAGCCGCCGGTGGGCGTCGTCGGCCTCAGCGAAAGCGAGGCCCGCAAGTCGGTCGGCAAGGTCGACATCTACCTGACCCGCTTCCGCCCGATGAAGTACGCCTTCACCGGCAGCGATGAGCGCATGCTGATGAAGCTGGTGGTCTGCCAGGCGACGGACCAGATTCTGGGCGTCCACATCGTCGGCCCCGACGCGCCGGAAATGATCCAGCTGGCCGCCATTTCGGTGAAGGCGGGGATCACCAAGAAGCAGTGGGACAAGACCTGCGCCCTTCACCCCACGGCGGCGGAAGAGCTGGTCACTCTGCGCGACCGCTATGTCGAGCCGGAGCTGCAGGCGGCGGAGTAACGCACAGCCTGTGGATATTTGCGGCGCCGCACCATAAAGTGGTCCCGTAAAGGTTCGAGACCATGACGACACGCTGGACGCCCCAATCCTGGCGGGACTTTCCCGCCCATCACATCCCGTCCGACTACCCGGACGTGGGCGCGCTCGCGCGCGTCGAGGGCGACCTGCGCCGCCAGCCGCCGCTGGTGTTTGCGGGCGAGGCGCGCCGCCTGACCGAGCTGCTGGGCCAGGTCTCCGCCGGCAAGGCCTTCCTGCTGCAGGGCGGCGACTGCGCCGAAAGCTTCAAGGAATTCAGCGCCGACAACATCCGCGACCTGTTCCGCCTGATCCTGCAGATGGCGGTGGTCCTGACCTTCGCCGGCGGCGCGCCGGTGGTGAAGGTGGGGCGCCTGGCCGGCCAGTTCGCCAAGCCGCGATCGGGCCCGACCGAGGATATCGACGGCGTCACCCTGCCCAGCTACCGCGGCGACATCATCAACGGGATGGACTTCGACGAGGCGTCCCGGACGCCGGATCCCGAGCGCCTGATGAAGGCCTACCACCAGGCGTCATCGACCCTGAACCTGCTGCGCGCCTTCGCCGGCGGCGGTTACGCCGACCTCTACAACGTGCACCGCTGGACCCTCGGCTTCGTCGCCGACAGCCCCCAGGGCGCGCGCTACAAGGAGCTGGCCGACAAGATTTCCGAGACCCTGGAGTTCATGACCGCCATCGGCCTGACCCCGGACCGCCAGCCGGAAATCCACCGCGTCG
>JANNVY010000065.1:0-12325 GCA_031408375.1 Pseudomonadota bacterium
ATTCGACCGCAACCAGCGTCTCGGGATCGCGATAGAGGCCGATGTGGGCGACACGCGCGGCCGGGATCAGTTCCAGCATGCCGTCCAGCAGGCCCATGCCCGCGCGCAGGATGGGCGCCAGCACCAGCTTCTTCCCCTCCAGCCGCACGCCTTCCATGGCCGCGACCGGGGTCTCGATCGGATAGGGCTCCAGCGGAAGGTCACGGGTCACTTCGTAGCAAAGCAGGGTCGAAATCTCGCGCAGCAGGGTGCGGAACGAGGCCGTCGAGGTCTCCTTGCGGCGCATCAGGCTCAGCTTGTGCTGCACCAGCGGGTGCGTCACGACGGTTACGCCCTTGGGCGGCTTCATGGGGTCGTCCTTCTCAAAACCCGATCCTTCTCAGAACACCGTGCCGTCGCTGAGGATGGTGAGGGGCGGCCCGCCGCCCGGTCGTTCCGACGCGGCGCGGCGCCCAGCGGCCCAGGTGCCGCCCTCCAGCACGCTGGCCAACGGCATTTCCCGGGCGTCAACGCCCAGTTCCTCGCGCACCAGCGGCGCAATCAGGTCCAGCAGGGCCACGGTCATGGAGCGCCAGCCGACCACCAGCGCGCTGTCGACCGGCCAGGCCTTCTCGGCATCGGCCGGGTCCCGCAGGGTGAGCACCCCGCGATCGACGAACAGGCCGCCGTTGCGATACTCCGCCAGCCCGGTCAGGCCGTCGAGATCGATCACGTCCACGCCCGCGGCCTCCAACGGTTCGACCAGCGAATAGCTTAGCCACTGGCTGAGCTTGTGCAGCGGCACATGACCGTCGCCATCCATGGCCGGGTGGGGCCAGCAGTCGCCCATGGCGATCCCGCCGATGACGGGTCGGCCTTCCCAGATCGGCCCCAGGCCTTCCAGCACCGCGTCCAGGATCATCGGCGCGGCGACGGCGCCGGGATGGCATCTGTGGGCCAGCACGTCGAACAGGCCGCCGGGGCGCGGTTTGTCCTCCAGCGCGAACAGATCCGGCCGCGCTGCGCACTGGTCCCCCAGACGCCGCAGCAGGGCCGCCCGGCCCTCCAGCCCGACCAGCGGGTTGCCGGCGCTGACCTGGAACCCCGCGGCCAGGTCCTCGGCCGCGAGGGCCGACAGGCGCGCGGCATCGGCGCGGAACGGGTCCCCGGGATCGGCCGAGAAGCCGCCCTGCTCGAACATGCGGAAACTGGCCACCGCCAGGCCTTCAGAGCGTGTCGAGGTCAGGCCGGTCGCGGGGTCGGTGAAGCTCCAGTCAGGACCCGCGCCTGCGTCCAGCAGCACAGAGGTGATGGCCAGGTCGAAGGCCGCCCGCGGCCGCGCCTCGGCGCTCTCCCAGTAATGGGTCGCGCAAGCCGTGGCCCACAGGTCCACGCCGCCGCTGACGAAGTGCCGCCAGCGCGCGTGGAACGGAACCTTCAGGTCCGGATACTGCGCGCGCACCACCTCGGCGACAAAGGCCGCCGTGGCCGGCAGGCGGTCCAGATGCACCTCCCAGTGCTCCAGCTTTCCGGCTACGCCGAGCGCGAGCATGCGGTGGGCGCGTTCACGGACAGCGGCCGCGCAGAGCAGGCCCGCGGCGGTCTGGTCGCCCTTTGGGGCCTCAGAACTTGTCAAGGTCGCGGCCCTTGACCTTCTTGAGCTGGGCGGCCGTCGGCGGGACCTCAGCGGTGAAATAGCCGGCCGCCTTCTTGGCCTCCATCTCGACCGAGGCATCGTCGGGGACCAGGCCGTCGGGGATAGGCACGCGCTCCAAAATCTCTATTCCAGCCGCGGCAAGGGCGTCGAACTTCATGTTCGACATCGAGACGAACCGGTCGATCCGCTCGATGCCCAGCCAGTTGATCACATCGGGCATCAGCTGCTGGAACCGCGCGTCCTGGACGCCAGCGACGCATTCGGTGCGCTCGAAATAGGTCGACGCCTGGTCGCCGCCCGGCTGGCGCTTGCGGGCGTTGTAGACGAGGAACTTGGTCACCTCGCCCAGCGCCCGGCCCTCCTTGCGATTGTAAACGATCAGGCCGGAGCCGCCGTGCTGGGCCTCGCGGACGCACTCCTCGATGCCATGGGTCAGGTAGGGCCGGCAGGTGCAGATGTCCGAGCCGAAAACGTCGGAGCCGTTGCACTCGTCATGCACGCGGCAAGTCAGGCGCTTGGTCTTGTCGCCGATGAAGGCGGGGTCGCCAAAGATGTAGATCGTGTGCCCGCCGATCGGCGGCAGGAAAACCTTCATGTCCGGGCGGGTGACCAGGTCGGCGTACATGCCCCCGGTTTCCTCGAACAGGGTCCGCCGCAGCTGGGTCTCCGACACCTCGAAGCGGTCGGCGATGCCCGGCAGGTACCAGACCGGGTCGATGGCGATCTTGGTCACCGAGACGTCACCGCTTTCGTGAACGACCTCGCCGTCGATCTTCAGGCGGCCGGCCTCGATGGCGCCGGCGATCTCCGCCAGACTCAGCCGCGCCTTGGTCACGGCAATGGTCGGGCGAATATCGACCCCCTCGGCGATTTCGCTGGCGAAGGCGGTCGCCACCAGGTGGCCCCAGGGATCCAGCGAGACGATCTTCGCCGGGTCGGTCCACTGCTTGTGCGGGCCGATGGGGGTGGTCGGGAAGGTGTCAGTCAGGTCCGGGCGGGTGATGCCGCTCATGGCGCCGGAAGAAATGGCCAGGGCGCGGTACAACGAATAGGCCCCGCCGTGCGCTCCGATGGCGTTGCGGTCGGCGCCCGCGTTGACCGTCCCGATGATCGGGCGGCGCTCGGAGGCGGTGGCCGCGCCCCAGTGCAACGGAAAGCGAGTAGCGCTCGATCCGCCCGGGTGGGAATTGAGACGGATATGGCCGCTTCGGTTTGACGTCATCTACTGAAGGTTCCAGCCGCCGGGACCGGCGTAATTCTCCAGTCAGACACCGGACGATTGATGAGTCCAGCGCCGACGGAAGGGTTAACCTGAGGCCCAGACCTTACCGGCGTCCAAACATTCCGACAGGTTCCGGTCAGGCTGTCTGTGCGCCCGGCCTGCGGCGGCCGGCACTGATCCGTTCGCCGATCCGCTTGGTCCAGGGCTGGAGGACCCGTTGCAGCGGCATGTCGACGGCGAAGTGGAAAGCCACCGCGAAGCCGACCGCCGCGCCGACGCCCACGAACCAGAGCGCCCATTGGGCGCCGGCGCCCAGATCAAGACGCTGGACCAGTTGCTCGGTCGCCCCGAACCAGGCAATGCGGACGACTTCGTTGGTGATGAACATCGAAAACGAAACCAGCGCCAGGGTCTCCACCAGCTTCGACTTCTTGACCACCGGGACCGCCCCGGCGGCCAGAATGATCAGCCCGATCAGGGTGATTGAGACCAAGGCATGCTTGTCGTCGTTCTGCACCACGACCAGCGCCGCCGCGGCCAGCAAGCCCGTCCAGGCCGCCAGGCGGGCCGGGATGAAGACCTTGCTGGCGAAATGCGCGAGACCCATGCCCAGAAGGAACAATGGCAGGGCGCGGACGAATCCGTATTGCATCGGCATCTGATAGATCGGGGAATCGAGCAGCGCCCAGGTCGCGAGGTTGGCGACGGCATAGAGACCCGCGACCATCGCCAGGACGGCAAACGGCTTCATGGCGGCCATGCGGCGGGCCACGTACGGGAAGACCACATAACAGCCAAGCAATGCCGAGATCGACCAGGTCGGCGCGTTCCACCCAAGCCCACCCGGCGCACCAAAAGCCTGAACCAGGAAGAGCTGAGCCGGGAGCTGGCCCCAGTCAAACCATTCCGGATGGCTGGGCGCGATACCGACGGCGGCGGTCGCGAGCACAATGGCGACGAGGCCCAGCCCCATGATCAGGTGCGCAGGGAAAACGCGGGTGAAGCGTTTACGAACAAATCCGGCGTGGGACATCTGCCCGCCGGCCACCCGCTCAAGGTAGACGCGGGCCAGGATGTAGCCGGAATCGATCAGGAAGAAGTTGGTCAGCAGGAAGCCGCCGCGTTCGAACACGGCGTGGAACTGCTCCAGCGGCACCGGGGCCGAGCCCTGAAAATGGTGCAGGATGATCATGAAGGCCACGACGAACCGCAGCGCATCAAGCCATCCGCCCCGCTGAATGGGCGGGGATCCGTATCGAGTGGTTATGCCAAACTGGGACACTACTGGACCGCCTCCGGACTAGAAGTGGTTACCAATTCATGAACCGTGCCGCAGGGGCGTTGCGAAGCGGCCGGCGCCCGAAGCTCGGCATGCACAGGACGCCGGATCGTCGATGGGAAAGCCCGGAGACGCAGGGATTCGAACCCTGGATACCCCGTAAAGGGTATGACGATTTAGCAAACCGTTGCCTTAAGCCACTCGGCCACGTCTCCCGGCGGCGGTCCGGATAGCCTGTTCGCAAACGCGACGCAACGGACCCGAAGCCGCGTTAACGCGAATTGCACGGGGTTTGCAGCAGGATAGGCCTCTGTTTCAGCACGAGACCGATGCCAACTGCTTCCCGCCTGAAACGCGCGCCCGACGCGCTCCGTGACGCCGCCGGCCTGCAGGCCATGGCGGCGGATGCCGCGCGCGCGTTCTCGCCCGAGGCCGCCCGGCCTGAAAGCCGTCGCGGACCCCTGCGGCCGCAGAAGCTTGTGTCATCGCGGGCCAGGAACTCCGGCCGGCTGGCCGTGCGCTTCTTCTCCGCCGCCGACACTGTGGTGATGATCGTCCTGGCCCTGACCACGGCCAGCGCCGCCATCGCCGGGCCGGTGCTGTCCGCGCCGCTGCGCAGCCTGCTGCCGCTGGTCACCGCCACCCTCGTGGGCGTTTGGGCCCTGCGCGCCTTCGGCCTCTATGGCTTTGGGCGCAATGAGCGACTGGCCGTTCACCTGACCAAGCTGGCCGCCGCCTTTGGGCTGGCAGGCGTCTGCGGCTTTGCTGTCGATCTGTTCAGCGGCGGCGGCAATGCAGTGCTCGGCCTGACCATCTGGCTGGCCCTGGCCTTCATGACCGTCCACATGATGCACGTCTGGTGGTGGGCCACGGTCCGAGCCTGGCGCAAGAACGGCAAGCTGACCCCCAATGTCGTGGTCGTCGGCGCCACGCGGCACGCCGAGCGCCTGATCCGGGCCGCAATGGCGCGGCGCGACGTCAACGTCATCGGCGTCTTTGACGACCGCCTGAGCCGTAACCCTGACTCCGTGGCCGGCGTCCCCGTCCTGGGCGATACAGCCGCCCTGATGACCCACCGGATCACCCCCTTCGTGGACCGGGTGGTCGTGGCGTTGGACCCGTCCGCCAAGTCCCGCGTACGCGAGCTGACCGACCGCCTGCGCGCCCTGCCCAACGAGTTGTCGCTGCTGGTCGACCTGGAGTCGGAAGAGGACCGGGACGCGGCCCTGTCGCGCCTGGCCGACGCGCCACTGGCGCGGGTCTCGGGCCTGCCCGAGGACGAGCGCCGCGCCTATGCCAAGCGCGCCCAGGACATCGTGGTCGGGACCACCGCCATGATCCTGCTGGCCCCCGTGATGGCCGTCATCGCCGTGGCGGTGAAGCTGTCCAGCCCCGGCCCTGTGTTCTTCCGCCAGGTCCGCCAGGGCTTCAACAACGAGGAATTCCGCGTCTGGAAGTTCCGCACCATGCGCATCGAAACCGCGTCGGGTCCGAGTGATGTCGGTGGCAAGCGCATGGTCCGGCAGGTCGAGGCCGACGATCCGCGCGTCACCCGCGTCGGCCGCTTCCTGCGCCTGTCCAGCCTGGACGAGCTGCCCCAGCTTCTGAACGTGCTCCACGGCGAGATGAGTCTGGTCGGGCCCCGCCCCCACGCGATCGGCACCATGACCGGCGAGGAAGAGACCGCGAGCCTGATCAAGGAATACGCCCACCGCCACCGCATCAAGCCGGGCATGACCGGCTGGGCCGCCATCAAGGGCTCGCGCGGGCCGTTGCACGAGACCGCCGACGTCAAGCGCCGGGTGGCGCTGGACATCGACTACATCGAACGCCAATCTTTCTGGCTGGACCTCTACATCATGGCCCTGACCATCCCCTGCCTGCTCGGGGATCGCCAGGCCGTGCGCTGAGGCCAAGCCCATGTTCTGGAGGGGCGTCTGGGGCTATCTGCCCGCCAACATCGTGCAGGCCATCGTCGGCTTCGCCTCGATCCTGGTCTTCACCCGCATCCTGACGCCCACCGAGTTCGGCCAGTATGCACTGGGCTTCTCGGTGATGACGCTCACCCACTCCCTGCTGTTCACCTGGCTGGAAGCGTCGATGGCCCGGTTCTGGGCCGCCCAGCGGGACGCCAAGTCGCTGGCCGATCATTTCGCCACCCTCTATCGCGCCTTCGCCTGGCTTGCGGTCGCCTTCATCCCCGCCTGCGCCATCGGGCTTTGGTTGTGGCCAGCGAGCGACGCCGTGAAGTGGGTGGCGGCGGCGGGCCTCTCCGCCATTCTCGCCCGTTCGCTCGTGCGCATCGCCCAGGAGCGCCGGCGCGCCCAGGGACAGGTCGGCGCCTCGGTCCGGCTCGACATGACCCAGTCGATCGGCGGGTTCGGTTTTGGCGCCGCCTTCGCGTTCCTTGGCCTCGGTGGCTCAGCGCCCCTGCTGGGCCTGATGGCGGCAGCCGTCGTCTGCATGCCCTTCGCCCTGCCGAAGGAACTGGCGGCGTCCAAGGGCGGCAAGCTCGACTGGACGCGATTGAAGACCTACGTCGCCTACGGTTTCCCCGTTTCGGCCGCCATGATCCTGGCCCTGGTGCTGGCCTCCAGCGACCGCTTCATGATCGCCTGGTTCCTCAATGAGGCCAGCGTCGGCGCCTACCACGCCGCCTACAGCCTCTCGAACCGCACGCTGGACATCATCTTCCTGTGGCTGGGCGCGGCGGGCGGGCCGGCCATGGTCATGGCGCTTGAGCGCGGCGGGCGCGAAGCCCTGGCAAAGGCCGCGCGCGAGCAGGTCTCGACCATCCTGCTGATCACCATCCCCGCCGCCGCGGGTCTTGCGCTGGTGGCGCGGCCGCTGGCCGAGGTGATGGTCGGCGAAGGGCTGCGCGAGGCCGCCGCCCAGGTGACCCCGTGGATCGCGCTTGCAGGCCTCTTCGGCGGGCTGGCCACCCACTATCTGCTGCAGGCCTTCACCCTCGGTCACCGGACCAAGCTGCTGCTGCTGGCCTCCTGTGTGCCGGTGATCGCCAACCTGGCTCTGAACTTCGTGCTCATTCCTCGCTTTGGACTGATCGGCGCGGCCTGGTCGACGGCGGCCACCTACGCCTTTGCCGCTGCGGCCTACTGGACGCTCGGCCGCCGGGCGATGCCCCTGCCGATCCCGATTGATACCCTGGCCAAAGCCTGCGTCGCCGCGGGCGCCATGGCCGTCGCAGTTATGGCCGTGCCGAGCTTCGGCGGCATCGTCGAACTGTTCGCCAAGGCCTTCGTCGGCGCTGTCGTCTATGCCGCCGCCGCCCTGTTCCTGGACGTGGCTCACGTTCGCGCCCCGGCTTCACGGGTCCTGAAGGCCTTTCAGGCAAGGTGGGCGACATGAGCCGCGACCCCAAGACTGAAACCCTGACCGAAAACGCCGCCTGGAAACGGGCGAAGCCTGCATTGTCGGTGCTGATCCCCTTCTTCCGCGACGATCCGTGCGAGCTGCTCACCTTGCTTGACGAGGAGGCTCAGGCCCAAGGCGGTTCGGTCGAGATCGTGGTGCTGGACGACGGTTCCGGCGACAAGGCGCTGGCCGCCCGCGTGACCGCCTGCGTCAAGGGCATGGCCCTGCCCGCCCGTTTCGTGAATCTGGCCGCCAACGAGGGCCGGTCGCGCGGCCGCAACCGGCTGGCGGGCCATGCGCGGGCCGGCAGCTTCCTGTTTCTCGACGCCGACATGCGGCCCGACAGCCGCCGGTTCCTGCAGACCTGGGCCGACCTGATCGCCCGCGAAGACCCGGCCGTGGCCTTCGGCGGCTTTTCGCTGGCCCAGGCCTCAAACGCCGCTGAGTTCGCCGTGCACCGCGCCATGGCCACCCGCGCCGAGTGCGTGCCCTACACCGAGCGCGCCCGTCAGCCGGAGAAGTACGTCTACACCTCCAACCTGCTGGTCCGCCGCGACGCCTTCGCCGCCGAAACCTTCGCCTCGGACTTCACCGGCTGGGGCTGGGAGGACGTGGAATGGGGCATGCGGATCGCGCGCCGCTTCCGGGTCGTGCACCTCGACAATCCCGCCACCCATCTGGGTCTCGACACCGTCGAACAGCTGGCCGCCAAATACGAGCAGTCGGTCGACAACTTCGCCCGGGTCGTGCGCCGCCACCCGGCGATCGTGCGCGGCTACCCCAGCTACAAGGCCGCGCGCATCCTGAAGCGCACGCCGGGGCTGGCCACCTTCCGCCGCTGGTTCCGCAGCGTGGCCCTGACCGCCGGCCTGCCTGTGAAGGCCCGCGCCTTCTCGTTGCGCCTCTATAGGGCCGCCCTTTACGCAGAGGCCGTATGACCGACGCCACTTACGTCTACGCCCCGACCGAGACGGTGTTCGACAAGGTGCGCCGCAAAGTGTCGCGCTTCGTCGAGCAGCGGCCCGCGCGCCTGTCGTTCGAGCGACCTACCCTGTCGATCAGCTTTGACGACGCGCCCGTGAGCGCCGTGCGCGTCGGCGCCGGAATCCTCGAAGCGGCCGGGGTACGGGGCACCTTCTACATCTCCGCCGGCCTGTGCGGCCGCGACAGCCCCGTGGGCGAGTACGCCGGGATGGACGAGGTCCAGCGAATCGCCGCCGCCGGCCACGAGATCGGCTGCCACACCTTCAGCCACCTGGACTGCGGCCGGGCGCAAGCCGACATCATCACCTGCGACGTTGGCCTGAACGCCTCCACCCTGGCCGAGCACGGCCTGGTCGCCGAAACCTTCGCCTACCCCTACGGCGAGATCTCGCCGACCGCCAAGCGGGTGCTGGGCGAGAGCTTCCGGGCGCTGCGCACGGTCAACGCCGGCATGGTTGCGGGCGGCGCCGACCTGGCCGGCCTGCCCGGTGTCGGTGTCGAAGGCCCCGGCGGCGAGGCGAAAGCCAGGACGTGGCTGGACAAGGCCCGGGCGAACAATGGCTGGGTCATCCTCTTTACCCACGACGTCCGCGACGAACCGTCGGAATGGGGTTGCACGCCTCAGGTGCTGGACCGTCTGGTGAAGGTTGCCCTGGCGGACAGGTTCCAGATCCTGCCGGTGAAGGACGCCCTGACCCTGGGCCTGCGCGCCCAGGCAAACTAGCCGAGGTCAGGCCCGGTCCCGCGCCCGCGCCTCTCGGTCGGGCGCGCGATTGAACACCATGCCCGCGACGAAGCCGTCGGCGGCCTCCAGCGCATCGCGCAGCGCGGCGGGATCGCCGACGTCCTTCTCGTCCGCAGCCACCACCAGCACCGTCGCGTCCATGTAGGGCGCCAGGGCGATTGCGGCGTCGGAGCGATCCGCCGCCGGGCTGTCGACGATGATGTAGTCGGCGTGGCCGCGCATGGCGTCCCAATAGGCGCCCGAGGCCACGAACTGGGCGCGCTGGGCCACGTGCAGGGCCTCGGCGCGCAGCCGCGTCACCCAAAGCCGGCCGCCCAACACCGCACGAGCATGCAGAAGCCGCGAGTCCGCCATCGGCCGACCCTGCCGGTCCTTCAGCGGGGGATACAGAGAGAAGAACGCAGAACCGTCGGGGGAGGCCGAGGCCATCCCCTGCACGGGGCCGTACCGCTCAGGTTCCATGCCCACGGCGCTCAGCTGGCTCTGGTCGTAGATGTCGGCGTCGATCAGCCAGGCCGGGCGGCGCGCCCGGACAGCGGCCAGGCGGGCGAACTCGCGCGCGATGGTCGACGTGCCCTCGCCGGTCCGGGCCGAGACAAACTGAAGCACGCGCCCACGCCCAGGCGGGACGGGCCCGAGCGCCGCCCACAGGTCAGCCATTTCGCCGGTGAGATCGACCATTCCCGAATCGTAAGCCGTGCGTACTTGGGGGGTCAGCATACGCCGCTTCCGTGCGGGGTCAGCGCGACTTCATGGTCGCGGTCGCCAGCACCGGCAGATCCAGCGTCCGTTCGGCCACGTCGGCGGAGGCGAAGCCGCGCCGCAGGAACACGCGCAGCAGGCCGACGCAGAGCGCGGTGAAGGCGGCGAACAGGAAGGCCAGGACGAAGGCCACCTTGCGCAGGCTCTCGCCGGAGCCTGGCGTCTGGGCCCGCTCGATGACGCGGATATTGTCTTCCGACGCGGCGCTCAGTTCCGTCGCGGAGCGAACCTGCTCCTGGCGCGTGGCCAAGGCCTTGACGTTGGTTTGCAGCACCTCGCGCTCGACGGCGAGGTTGTTGTAGGCGGCCTCGAGGCTGGTCAGCTCCTGCTGGCGCGCAACGATGGATTCGATCTGCCGCTGCAGCTCGCCCCGGCGTGAAACCAGCGAGGCGATCTCGCTCTCGGTCTGGATGCGAGTTTGCTCGACCGCCTGCCAGACCGGGTTGGCGCCGACGCGGCGACCGAGGTCGCCCTGGGCCCCGCCCGAGGCGATGAGGCCCTGCAGTTCGGCGATCTTGGCCTCGATGTCGCGCACCGGCTGGCTGTCGGCGCGGTAGCGCGACAACAGGTCCTGCCGCTCGATGCGAAGCGCCGTCAGCTTGGCCGGGCCGGTCATGTCGAGGTCGCGCTGCAGGCCGATCTCCGAAGGGGTCTGGGTCAGTCCGGGCTGCAGCCCGGACAAGCGGCCCTGGGCCTCGCGCAGCTTGGCTTCGACCATGAAGCGCTCCGTCAACATCGTGCCGTAGAGCGTTGAAAGCGATGCCTTGTCAGCCGGGAAGTCGCCAATGCCGTTCTGGGTCAGGAAGGCGTCGTAGCGGTCGTTGGCATCCGCCAGCCGGACCTCAAGCGCCTCGCGCTGGCGGCCCAGCTCGGGCGAGGAGGAGTCGCGGAAGACCTCCTTGCGATAGACCAGGTATTGGCTGATCACAGCGTTCAGCACCCTGGCCGCGGCGGCGGGGTCCTCGCTCTTGAACGTCAGCCGGATCGCACCGGTCTTGGGCGGCGCGTGGATGGCCAGATTGTCGGAAATCATCTTGCGTGCGGCCGCTTCGATCTCGGCGCGTTTGGCCGCATCGGCGGCCTGCCAGGCAGCGGCCAGCTTGGGGCTGACGGTCGAGAGGCCGACCGCGCCGATCACCCGGCGGCGGAGCGCATCGCTTTTCAGGATCTCGACCTCGGACAGGACGATGTCCTCGATCTGGGGCGTCGCGACCCGTCCCGCCTCCCCACCGACCGGCTGGAAGATGTATTCCTGACCCACGCCCACGATCAGGCCGGCGCGAGCAGTGTAAGTCTTTGGCAGCAGGAACCAGGCGGCGGCTCCGCCCAGGGTGAACAGCAGGGCGAAAACCAGGAACATGGTTCCGGCGTCGCGCCAGAGCATGCCGGTGATATCGCCGATCGAATAGCGCACGCGCGTGGTCCGGCCCGCGCCGGAACCTGGCGGGAGCGGTCGGCCGCCGGTCCAGGGACCAGAACTGCGCATGCGTGACCCGACTCTGAAAAGTTAACAGTGCGAGGTTTCGGCCCGAGGCGTTAACCGCTGGTTACCTATTGGGGCGTGACGGTGAGGTTCATCCAGTTTCAGGCGACTCGCGCGCGATGATTTTCCACCGTCGATTTCTGCTGCTGGGCCTCGGCGCCGCCATCGCGACGACGGCCCTGCCCTCGACCAGCAAGGCGCTGGGCCCCTTCGGCCGCCGCCCGCCGCCCGCGCCCTTCACCAACATTCCCTACGCCACCTGGGACGACAGCGAGCCGGACTATCTGCTCTATCCCGGCGACGAGATCGAGGTGGCCACGCCGACGGCCCCGGAACTGACCCGTACGGTCAAGGTCGGGCCCGACGGGCGTATCGCCCTGCCCCTGATCGGCCAGGTGATGGCGGCGGATCGCTCGGTCGCTGAGTTGAACGCCACGCTCGCCCAGGCCTATGCGACCCAGCTGGTGCGTCCGATCGTGGAAGTGACGCTGAAGACCGCCGGTCCGCTCAAGGTCTTCGTCGGCGGCGAGGTCGGTCAGTCCGGCGTCTTCGACATGCCCGGCGACATTGATGCGCTGCAGGCGGTGATCATGGCCGGCGGGATGAAGCCTACCGCCAAGACCGGCAAGGTGGTGGTCATCCGTCGCGGTTCCGGCGGGAGACCTATGGTCCGCACCATCGATCTGGGCCGCGCCGCCCGGGGCAAGCCCAGCGAGGCGCCGGTGCCTTTGCGGCGGTTCGACATCGTCTTCGTACCGCGCTCGTCGCTGGCTGAAATCGCGGTCTTTATCCAGTCGATCCGCGAGGCCCTGCCCGTCAGCTTCAGCTACAACCTCGGC
>JANNVY010000066.1:0-2392 GCA_031408375.1 Pseudomonadota bacterium
TTGGGCCATCGTTTGGCATGGCTGAGCCTCACTCGTGAGTGAACCTCAAACTGTGTAAGGGATGTGTAAGGCTCTTTCAAGGGTGCCGAATTCGGCTAAGTCCTTGAAAAATTGGCGCGCCCGGAACGATTCGAACGTCCGACCCTCAGATTCGTAGTCTGATGCTCTATCCAGCTGAGCTACGGGCGCACTGCTCGCCACCGATCAGGCGCGGCGAGGGCGCGATACCTAGTCGGAAGGGCCTCCCGATGCAAGGGCGCAAAAGGGGCGAAATCACGGGTTCAACGAGAAGCCTCGTGGACCCCGCGCGCCACCGCCCGCGCCAGACAATCGGCCGCCAGCGCCCCGATCCGGGCAACGGTGAAGGCGCGAGGCTCGGCGACGGCGACCTTGCCGGTGGCCAGCGAGAAGATTACGTCGCCGTCGAAGGGGGCGAAGACCGGACGGATCGCCCGCGCCAGCCCGGCCCGGGCCATAACCGCCACGCGCTCGGCCTCAACGTTGGTCAGGGCCGCGTCGGTGGCCACGATGCAGATCGTGGTGTTCTCACGCGGGCCGGGATCGCGCTTGGCGTGAGGCCAGGCATCCGATTGGGCGGCCAGGCCCGCCACGCCACGGCCGCCGAACTCACCGTCTATTTCGTAGGGCGCGGCCCAGAAGGTTTCGCCGTCGGGCGCCACCACCGATCCGAAGCTGTTGACCGCCGCCAGGGCGCCGACGCTGATCCCGTCCGCTGTCACCACCGAGGCCGACCCAAGGCCGCCGTTCAGGGTCCCGGCCATGGCCCCACAGCCCGCGCCCACTGCGCCCAGTTCGAAAACCGGGCCCACGGCATCCAGCGCCTCGCGGCCCAGCGCGGCGTAGGGCGGTTCCTCGCCCCAGGCCTTGGCGCCGCCGTTGGCCAGGTCGAACAGGATGGCGGCAGGCACGATCGGGGCGGGCGGAGCGCCATCGCGCAGCCGGAAACCTCGGCCTCGCGCGCCCAGGGCAGCCGTCACGCCGTCGGCGGCGCCCAGGCCGTAGACTGAACCACCCGCCAGCACGATCGCATCCACCGCCCCGACCAGCCCGCCGGGCTTGAGCGCATGGGCCTCGCGGGTGCCCGGCGCGCCGCCGCAGACATCGACGGCGGCGACCGTTTGGGAATCGGCCAGCAGGACCGTGACCCCGGTGCGGACGTCCAGGTCCTGGGCGTTGCCGACCTTCAGGCCGGCGACATCGGTAATCAGATTCAGCGGGCCGGGCCGGGCGTGGGTCATCGCGGGACCATCGACTGATGCGGCCGCGACGCCAACCCCGGTTCCCTCGGGGCCACGGGTCCCCTATGTCCAAGCGATGATCCGACGCGTTCTTCCGGCGTTCGCCGCCCTGTTGCTTTCGGCCTGCGCCCTGTCGCCCTTCGGGCAGCCGGCGGAGCCGACAGCCGTCGATGCACAAGGGCCGGCCCAAATGGTGGCCGCCGCCAATCCGCTGGCCGCTCGGGCGGGCATGGCAGTTCTGGAGCGCGGGGGCACGGCGGTCGATGCGGCCGTCGCCATCCAGGCGATGCTAGGGCTGGTCGAGCCGCAGAGCTCGGGGATCGGCGGCGGCGCCTTCATGCTGGTCTATGACGCGAAGACCAAGACCGTCATCGCCTACGACGGCCGCGAGGCGGCCCCCGCCGGCGCCACGCCCGACATGTTCCTGGACCCCGACGGCAAGCCCCTGCCCTTCAGCCAGGCCGTGGTCTCGGGCCGCGCCACTGGAGTTCCCGGGGCTGTGGCCATGCTGGCCCTAGCCCAAAGGGAACATGGCAAGTTGCCTTGGAGCAGCCTGTTCGGCGACGCCATCATCCGCGCCAGCGAGGGCTTCCCGATGAGCCCGCGCATGTCGAAGCTGGTCAATTCCGGCGCCCCGGAAACCAGTCAGCCGGATTTTGTGGCCTATCTGTCGGAGGCCGATGGCACGTTGATGGAGACCGGCGACCTGGTGCGCAATCCAGCCTACGCCGCCACCCTGACCCGGCTCGCGGCCGAGGGACCCAGCGCGCTGTATGAAGGCCCGATCGCCCAGGCCATCGTCGCCCGCGTGCAGCAGGCGCCCCTGGCCGGAACCCTGACCACCGCAGACCTGAAAGCCTATCGCCCCGGGACCTCGGCCGCCCTGTGCCGGACCTGGGCCGCCATGCGCGCCTGCGTGCCGCCACCGCCCTCCAGCGGGGTCGCCCTGCTGCAGGCCCTGATCATGCTTGAGAGCAAACCGCTGGTGCGCGAGGGGCCGCGCTCCGCCGCCGCCTGGGCCACCCTGATGGAAGCCGAGCGCGTCATGTACGCCGACCGCGACCGCTACGTCGCCGACCCGGCCTTTGTCTCCGTGCCGGTCGAGGGCCTTCTGGACCCGGCCTATATCGCCG